>CAYUNQ010000069.1:0-11018 GCA_964446185.1 uncultured Marinobacter sp.
GTCCAGGAAGTAGCGGTCGTGGGTGATGGCCACAACAGTGCCTTCGTAATCGTGCAGGAAGCGCTCGAGCCAGGCTACGGATTCGGCGTCCAGGTGGTTGGTGGGCTCGTCCAGCAGCAGCATGTCCGGGCCAGACAGCAACAGGCGGCACAGGGCCACACGGCGGCGCTCACCGCCAGACAGCACTTTTACTTTCTGATCCCAGGCCGGCAGGCGCAGGGCGTCGGCGGCCACTTCCATCTTGCGTTCGATATCGTGGCCGTCGGTGGCCTGGATGATCGCTTCCAGTTCGCCCTGCTTCTTGGCCAGTGCGTCGAAATCGGCATCCGGCTCGGCGTAGGCGGCGTATACCTGATCAAGCTCGGCCAGGGCGTTGTGTACGTGGGCCACGGACTCGTCGACGATTTCCTTGACGGTCTTCTCTTCGTCCAGCTCCGGCTCCTGGGGCAGGTAGCCCACCTTGATACCGGGCTGGGGTCGGGCTTCGCCGATGTAATCCTGGTCGACACCCGCCATGATGCGCAGCAGGGTAGACTTACCAGAGCCGTTCAGACCCAGCACGCCAATCTTGGCGCCCGGGAAGAAGCTCAGTGAAATGTCTTTCAGAATCTCCCGCTTGGGCGGAACCACCTTGCCCACGCGGTTCATGCTAAATACGTACTGGGCCATTTTGGCTTAAACCTCTTTTTTGCTGGGTTTTGCCACGGAAGAACACGGAAGGACACGGAAAAATTAACGACAAAGACTCTTTGCCACGAAATCCACGAAAGAACACGAAAATTAACGGTATAAAGAAAAGCTCTTTTATCTTTTCCTTTCGTGTCATTTAGTGGATTTCGTGGCAAAACGATCTTTAATCTTTTTTTCCGTGTCCTTCCGTGGATTCCGTGGCAAAAAAGTCACTAAGGCAGCCCCACTCACAAGCTACCCGAAAATCGAATCCGTAAGGTATCTAAACCCCCAAGGGATAGCAATTGAGCAAAAACCGGGATTACCGGTGTGCCGGTATCTGCGGACGGCATAAAGGATGATTTTTAACCCGCATTCAAGATAGAATAGCGGCCCAAAATTTCAGGGGTTACGGCATGCACAGGGGCAGCGCCGGGCCAGCCATTCAGACAGGGGCAGCACATCCATGTTTAATCGTGATATGAAAATCGCCGGATTCGATGACGCATTGTGGAACGCCATGCAGGCGGAAGAGAAACGTCAGGAAGCGCACATCGAGCTGATCGCATCCGAAAACTACACCAGCCCGCGGGTGATGGAAGCCCAGGGCAGTGTGCTGACCAACAAATACGCCGAAGGCTATCCGGGCAAGCGTTACTACGGTGGTTGCGAGTTTGTGGATGTGGCCGAGCAGCTGGCCATTGACCGCGCCAAGGAACTGTTTGGTGCCGCTTACGCCAACGTGCAGCCGCACTCCGGCTCCCAGGCTAACTCCGCCGTCTTCATGGCGCTGCTCAAGCCCGGCGACACCGTTCTGGGCATGAGCCTGGCTCACGGTGGTCACCTGACCCACGGTGCCAGCGTAAACTTCTCCGGCAAGATCTACCACGCGGTGCAGTACGGTATCGATAACGACACCGGCCTGATCAACTACGACGAAGTAGAAGCCCTGGCCGTTGAGCACAAGCCCAAGATGATCATTGCCGGCTTCTCTGCCTACTCCCAGGAGCTGGACTTTGCCCGCTTCCGCGCCATTGCCGACAAAGTGGGCGCTTACCTGTTCGTAGACATGGCCCACGTGGCTGGCCTGGTTGCCGCTGGCGTGTATCCGGACCCGGTGCCCCATGCGCACGTAGTGACCACCACCACCCATAAAACCCTGCGCGGTCCCCGCGGTGGCCTGATCCTGGCCTGCGACGACGAAGACCTGCAGAAGAAACTGAACTCCGCCGTGTTCCCGGGTGGCCAGGGTGGCCCGCTGATGCACGTGATCGCCGCCAAGGCCGTCTGCTTCAAAGAAGCCATGAGCGACGAGTTCAAGGCCTACCAGAAGCAGGTGGTGACGAATGCCGCAGCCATGGCCGAAGTGTTCATCGGGCGCGGCTTTGATGTGGTTTCCGGTGGCACCAGGAACCACCTGTTCCTGGTGAGCCTGATCAAGCAGGACATCACCGGTAAAGATGCCGACGCCGCCCTGGGCCGCGCCCACATCACCGTGAACAAGAACGCCGTTCCTAACGATCCGCGCTCACCATTCGTAACCTCCGGTCTGCGTATCGGTACCCCGGCCGTGACCACTCGTGGTTTTGGTGAGCAGGAGTGCCGTGACCTGGCTGGCTGGATGTGTGACATCCTCGATAACCTTGAAGACGACGCCGTGATCAGCCGCGTACGTGAACAGGTTGAAGCGGTGTGTGCCCGCTTCCCGGTTTACGGCTGAAGCGCACGGTAATGTGCCTGCCCGGGTGCTCTGCAAAGACCACCCGGGTTCTTCCTTTCCGGAGCCTGTGAATTATGCATTGTCCTTTCTGTGGTGAAGCCGATACCAAAGTGATTGATTCACGGCTGGTGGCCGAAGGCGACCAGGTGCGCCGCCGCAGGGAGTGCTTGTCCTGCCGGGAGCGTTTTACCACCTTCGAAACCGCCGAGCTGGTGATGCCCCGGGTGGTCAAGCAGGACGGCACCCGCCAGCCTTTCGATGAAGAAAAGCTGCGGGCCGGGTTGATGAAGGCGCTGGAGAAACGGCCGGTGAGCATCGAGCAGATTGATGCCGCCCTGAACCGGATCAAATACCGCCTGAGAGCCACCGGCGAGCGTGAAGTAAAATCCATGCAGTTGGGCGAAGAGGTGATGACCGAACTGCGCCAGCTCGACAAAGTGGCCTATGTGCGCTTTGCCTCGGTGTATCGCAGCTTTCAGGACATCAACGAATTCAAGGAAGAAATCGAGCGCTTGTCTCAGGGTAATGGCGACGCTGTCGCAGACGTTGCCCGCGTGCTGGCGGATAACCAGTCAGAAAAAGGCAAGGCATGATTTCAGACCGTGACCGGGCAATGATGGCCCGGGCTATTCAGCTGGCCTGGCGCGGACGTTACTCCACCCATCCGAACCCCAGAGTTGGCTGCGTGATCGCCAAGGGTAACCGGATTGTGGGCGAAGGCTGGCATGAGCGGGCCGGCGAAGCCCACGCCGAAGTGCGGGCTTTGAGCCAGCCCGGTTACGATGCCCGGGGCGCTACCGTCTATGTCACACTGGAGCCCTGCAGCCACTATGGCCGTACACCGCCTTGCGCGAAAGCGCTGATCGACGCCGGCGTCGCCCAGGTATTTGCGGCCACGACAGACCCCAACCCATCGGTGTCTGGCCGCGGACTGAATATGCTGCGGGAGGCCGGTATCCGGGTTACCGAAGGCCTGATGGCCGAGGAAGCCGCCCGGCTTAATCCGGGCTTCATGAAGCGCATGCGCACGGGCCGGCCCTGGGTGCGCCTGAAAATGGCCGCAAGCCTGGATGGCCGTACCGCCATGGCCTCAGGCGAAAGCCAGTGGATTACCGGGCCGGAAGCCCGCCAGGATGTACAGCGGCTGCGGGCCATGAGTGATGCTATCCTGACAGGAGTAGGCACGGTCCTGGCCGATGATCCATCGCTGACCGTGCGGCGGGATGAAATGGGTGATATCGGCAATGCCACCGACCCGTCACGCCAGCCGTTGCGGGTGATCGCCGACCGCGATGCCCGTACTCCAGTGGTCGCCCGTATTCTGCGGGGTGGTAATGTGCAGGTGTTTTGCGCCAGCTCCACGCTCGCCACGGCGCCGGCACAGGACCTCGCGGCTCTGGGTGTGCGCCTGACCGGTGTAGCCTGGAAAGACAACGGCGTGGATGTATCGGAATTGCTCGATGCCCTGGGTGAACTGGGCATCAACGAATTACTGGTCGAGGCCGGGCCAACGCTGGCCGGGACCTTTATCAATGAAAATCTGGTGGATGAGCTCTGGCTCTACCAGGCACCGGTTTTTCTGGGCAGTACCGGGCGCCCGACCGCCCATCTGCCCATTGACGTTATGGCCGACAAGGTGCAATGGAAAGTGCTGGATCGTCGCCAGGTGGGTGAGGATCAGCGCCTGATCCTTGTCCGCCGCTAAACATTCAATTCATTCCTCCGGGCCGACAGCATGCACGGCCGGGGTGACAGGGTGCAGAACCGTATGGCACTGAACAGTATTGAAGACATTATCGAAGACATCCGTCAGGGCAAGATGGTCATCCTGATGGATGATGAAGATCGCGAAAACGAAGGCGACCTGGTGATGGCGGCGGAGCATTGCACGCCCGAAGCCATCAACTTTATGGCAAAATTCGGCCGCGGCCTGATCTGCATGCCGATGACGCGGCAGCGCTGTGAGCAGCTGGGCCTGCCTTTGATGGTGCAGCAGAACGCTTCCGGTTTCGGCACCAAGTTCACCCTGTCGATCGAGGCCCGTGAAGGCGTGACCACCGGTATCTCCGCCGCTGACCGCGCCCGCACGGTACAGGCGGCGGTAGCCCGCAATGCCAAGGCCTCTGACCTGGTGCAGCCGGGCCATATCTTCCCGCTGATGTCCGATCCCGGCGGTGTTCTCAGCCGTGCAGGCCACACCGAAGCCTCCTGTGACCTGGCCGCGCTGGCCGGTTGTGAGCCGGCGGGAGTGATCTGCGAGATCATGAACGACGACGGCTCCATGGCCCGCCGTGAAGACCTCGAGCGCTTTGCCGAAGAGCACGACCTGAAGATCGGCACCATCGCCGACCTGATCCACTACCGCACCATGAACGAGAAAACCGTGGAGTGTGTGGAAGAGCACGAGCTGGACACCGAATACGGCGTGTTCAAGCTGCGCACCTACCGGGACAACATTCAGGGCGCGACCCACCTGGCCATGGTGATGGGTGATATCAGCCCGCAACAGCCGGCACTCGTGCGCGTGCATATTACCGACACCCTGCGTGATTTGCTGGGTGCCCGGCGCAAGGATTCCCGCAGCTGGCCGCTGCACCATGCGCTGGAAAAAGTGGCCAGTGAAGGCCGTGGCGTGGTGGTGCTGTTGAACAGCGCTGAAGACAGCTACAACCTGGAAGACCGTATCCAGGAGTTCTACGACCAGGGCCCGCAGTCTGCAGGCAAGGGCAGTTCCGGTGTGTACTTTACCGTGGGTACCGGCTCCCAGATTCTGCGCGACATCGGCGTGGGCAAAATGCGCCTGCTGAGCCCGCCTGTGAAATTCTCTGCTATCTCCGGTTTCGACCTGGAAGTAGTGGAATACGTACCCTATACCCACGAATGATAAACCCGGCTGCCGCCCTGATTCCGGCAGCCCGCGAAGGAGCCCGAGATGGCAGATATCAAAGTAATTGAAGGTGATTTTACCCAGTGCAGCGGCCGTTACGCGCTGGTGGTTGGCCGTTTTAACGGCTTTGTGGTGGAAAGCCTGGTGGAAGGTGCGGTAGACACCCTGCGCCGCCACGGCATTGCCGATGACGACATCACCATTATCCGTGTGCCGGGCGCCTATGAAATGCCGCTGGCGGTCAAGCGTGTGGCGGAAACTTCTGACTACGACGCCATCATCGCCCTGGGTGCGGTGATTCGCGGCGGTACGCCGCACTTTGAATACGTGGCCGGTGAAGCCTCCAGTGGTCTGGGCGCTGTCAGCCTGGAAACCGACGTTCCGGTAACCTTCGGTGTGCTGACCGTGGACTCCATCGAGCAGGCCATCGAGCGCTCTGGTACCAAGGCCGGCAACAAAGGTGCTGAAGCTGCCATTACTGCCCTGGAAATGGTCAGCCTGTTTAAAAAGTTGGGTGAGTAATGAGCGAAGCGGGTGATACCTCTCCCCAGCCGGGGAATACCAGCAAGCCAAAGGCCGGCGATCGTCGCCGCGCCCGGGCCCTTGCCATGCAGGGCCTGTACCAGAGGCACTTCAGCAAGTCTCCGATTTCTGACATCGAAGCCGAGTTCATGGTCGATAATGACATGAGCAAGGTCGACCTGATGTACTTCCGCGACCTGCTGCGTGGTGTGCACCGGGAACAGGCGGAGCTGGACAGGCTGATTGAGCCATTCCTGGACCGCCCGCTGAACGAAGTGGATCCGGTTGAACTGGCCATCGTGCGCCTTGGTGCCTACGAGCTGAAATGCCGCATTGATGTGCCCTACAAAGTGGTGATCAACGAGGGTATCGAAATGGCCAAGCGCTTTGGCGGTACCGAAGGCCACAAGTTCGTGAACAGTGTGCTGGACAAGCTGAGCCGCCGCCTGCGGTTGGCCGAAACCCGTCCGCGTTGATTCATGGGTGAATTCGAGCTGATCCGGCAGTATTTCCAGCCGCTGGCGAGCAACGCCAGGAACGATCAGCTTGTGCTCGGCCCTGGCGACGACTGCGCTATCCAGCGGGTGCCGCCGGGCCGGGACCTGGTGTTTTCAGTGGATACCTTACTAGAGGGTGTCCATTTTCCCTTTGATTACTCTCCTTCCCATCTTGGCTGGCGGGCGCTGGCTGTCGCCACCAGTGACCTGGCTGCCATGGGTGCCGAGCCTGTCTGTTTTACCCTTGCCCTGAGCCTGCCGGAAGCGGATTCCGACTGGCTGGCCGGCTTTGCCGAAGGGCTGTCCCGGGCCAGCCAGGCGTTCGGCATTACCCTGGCCGGCGGCGACACCACCCGAGGCCCATTGACGATCACTATCCAGGTGCACGGCACCGTAAAAACCGGCCAGGCGTTGTTGCGCTCTGGTGCCCGGCCCGGTGATGTTATCTGCGTGACCGGCCCGCTGGGCAACGCGGGGGCGGCACTGGATTACCTTAACGAGCCGGCACCGGATGCCCTGCAAAGCGCCGTGTTGGCCAGCTACCACAGGCCACAGCCCCAGCTGGCGCTGGCGGCAAGCCTGGCCGGTAAGGCCAGTGCCGCTATCGATATTTCCGACGGGCTGCTGGCAGACCTGCAACACATCCTGGAGGCGTCCGGTGTGGGAGCTGAACTGGATGTGGCCGCTATTCCGATGTCGGAGGAGCTGCGGCTGTTGCAGGGCGAGCGGGCACTGGGCCTGGCCCTGACCGCCGGTGACGACTATCAGTTGTGCTTGGCCATCGCGCCTGGCGAATTGGCCGCACTACCCGTCTGGCTCCGGGATCAGCTCAGCGTTATCGGGCGGATTGTGTCCGGGCCGGGGCTGACCTTAACGGGGGCGCCTGCCGGCTACCAAACCCAGGGATATGATCATTTCGGGAGGTCTGATTGACGGACGATAACTTGATGCACGAACCGGATGCCCCGGCCGCCATCCTGCCGCCGGGTTTTCTGCGCCATCCGGTGCACTTTCTGGCTTTTGGCTTCGGCAGCGGAGCTGCCCCGAAAGCGCCCGGCACCTGGGGCAGCCTGGCGGCTATTCCGGTGTGGTACGCGTTCGCCTGGTTGCCACCGGCGGCCTACTGGCTGGTGGTGCTGGCGGCGTTCCTGGTGGGTATCTGGTTGTGCGGCAAAACCGCCGACGACCTGAAAGTGCACGACCACGGTGGCATCGTGTGGGACGAGTTCGTGGGCATGTGGATTGCCCTGGGGCTGTTTCCGGACCAGATCTACGGCGTGTTGATGGCGTTCATGTTGTTCCGGTTGTTCGATGTGGTCAAACCCTGGCCCATCAGCTGGCTGGACGAACGAATGCCCGGCGGGCTGGGAATCATGGTGGATGATGTTGTGGCGGGCTTTATGGCGCTGGCATGCCTGTGGGGCATCGACCTCTGGGTGATGCCGTATATCGTGTAAGCGCTGCCTGTCGCATACCTGGTTCGGTTAACGTCAGTGCAGTTGCGGTTCGTCTGGCAGCATACGCACTACGTGCAGGAATCGATTCAGCCCGATTTCCGCGCGCTCGCGGGTGGCAAAGGGCCCGCTGTCGAAACCTTCGCGGGTGGTGAAATACCATTTGCTGCCGACACAGAAAAACCGGCTGCTGCGAAAGGGTGGTGGTCCTGCTTCTCCGGTTCGCCGCTGGGTGTCCATGGCAACCTCCTGAGCTGTGGTCTGCGATTTAGGGGTTGACGTTCTTGCCCTGAGCCCCGGGTATGGTCAGAATGCTGGCAGTTGTCAGTAATGTCCTTTGGCCCACTGAAGGGCCGTCCTACGGATAAGGAGCTAAATGAGTATGTGTCACGTTCGCGGGTTTTTCAAGCTGGTCACCATGATGCTGACGGTAACCCTGGTGGGTTGTGCATCGTCCCTTGCGCGTATCGATACCTGGCAGGGCGAACAGCCCGGATCTGCTGACCCCGCCGTACTTAAAGCACCCGGAGACATTACGGTGGTGCAGGTGAACGGTCGTAAAATGACCAACTTCCTGATGGACGACCTGGCGCTGGATTACGGCCTGCTGCCTGGCGATAACGAAGTGGTGTTCACCTACAAGACCATCTGGGCCAAAGCCGGCGTGGTTGATAACGGCGAGTCCAAGGTGCACGTCGTTGAAAGCAAACCCCAGCGGGTAAGCTTTGTGGCGGTGGCTGGTGATGAGTATCGCTTTGATTTCCGCAAGCCTTCGAGTCGTCGCGATGCCGAACTGCTGATGGAAGACTTTTCCGCGGATATTGTTAATCGCGGTGGTGAGGTAGTAGCCAGTTCCGGTGAGTGGGATGCCCAGGCTGCGGCGCGGGCCGCCCGTACTCCGGTGCCGGCAGGCAGTGCCGCCGTCAGCTCTGATGTTCAGACTGGCAGCACGCTGGACCAGCTGAAAGCCCTGTGGGGAGATGCCAGCGAAGATGAGAAGCGTGATTTCCTGCGCTGGGCCTTCGAGTAAATCAAAGCAGGGCCGGGCATCGTGCCCGGCCTGTCATTCAGCGCTTGAAGCGTTTCAGGCTACCTTTCAGCAAACCTTCCATGTAAGACATCAGCTCGTCGGTCAGGCTCTGGGAGCCGTGGCCGGGTAACTCGTTGCCCTGGTCGGGCGCCAGTGATAAAACCGCTTCTTCGATGCTGGCCAGACTTTCCTCGGTTAACGCCGCAAAGGCGTCTCCGTCGCCGACTACATCCGGGCACAGGGTAAAGTTCAGGGTCAGCTGGCCCTGATAGCTCACGGCTACAATCACCAGTCCCATACTGTCAAACAGCGGCGCGCTGTTGAGCTGCTGCACCAGCCGTGCGCCTTGCAGGAACAGCGGTACCTGGGGGCCGGGCACGTTGGTAATGGGCAGGTTGAACAGCGGCTGGTAACGCTGGGCCACCTGCAACTCGGAATACAGCCGCGCAGACAGGGCCAGCAGGGTAGACGGCAGCAGCTCCGTGAGCCGGTCTGCCGCAATGGCTTCACGGTAGGGTTCCGATTCCACCGCGTTGCGGTGGATGCGCCGAATGCGGGCCGCCGGGTTCGGCTCGGTGGTGGCCAGGTCCAGCAGCATGGCAGACATCTGGTTGCCGGTGGCCCGGCGCAGACTGCTGGAGCGCACAGAGATCGGGGTCATAGCCACCAGTGACCGGTCTGTCCGGGTACCTTGCGCCAGCAGGTAGCGGCGCAAGGTTTCGGCACACAGGCCCAGCACCACATCGTTCAGGGTAACGTCTGCCAGGCCAGCCTTGATGGCTTTCAGGCGTGACAGGCTGATCCGGATCGAAACCAGTCGCCGGTTGGCGGTAATCTGCCGGTTAAACGGGCTGTGGGGCGCAGTAAAAAGGGGCAGCGGCAAGGGCAGCTTGCGCAGCTGGCGTTGGATCAGGCCCCGGGTAGTCACCTCTGCTGCATTGTAGGCCAGCGAGGCAAACTGCATCGGGGTTTTCAGCATGTTGGCGCCGGCCTGCAGAAACACCCGCTCTTCAGAGGGTTCCGGTCGTGGCAGCCAGGGCCGGGGCTGGGGTATGGGCCTTGGTTCTGGCGTGTATTCCAGCAACTTGCCCATGATTTCCTCGCCGCTGAAGGCATCAATGGCGGCGTGGTGCAGCTTCACAATCAGGGCAAAGCCTTCTTTCTCGCCTTCTTTGTCGTCCAGTTTGAAGCCGTCCACAAAGGTGATGTGCCAGAGAGGGCGGTCCCGCTTCAGGGGTTCTTCCAGAATTTTTGACGCCAGCGACATCAGGCTCGACTGCTTGCCGTGTTCACCCAGGTTGACATAGGCCAGGTGGCGCTCAATGCTGAACTCCGGGTCGTCGATCCAGTACGGGCGGCCCAGGCGCAGGGGGATTTCCTTGAGCTTCTGCCGGAACAGGGGAACGATGTGCAGGCGGCTGCGCAGGTAGGCCACAAAGGTGCTGAAGGCAAGTGGATATTGAAGCTCGCTGGCATCGAACAGGTATACCCCGCCAATGTGCATGGGCGTGGTTTCTGATTCAAGGTACAGGAACGAGGCATCCAGTTCCGACAGCTGACGCATTGAGCCACTCCCTTGTGTGTCACGTTTTACGATGCGGGTTCAGGAGTATATCGTAAAGTAATCGGGCGCCGGTTGGCTTCAACGCCCGTGATTTATACGGAATTCAGCCAGTTACGGATGGCCTGATCTTCGCTGAGTCGATCCCAGAACCACATCAGGGCCTTGCCCTTGTCTTCATTGTGGCGGGCCAGGTGGATGGCAATGGCGGACCTTGGCTCATGCACCTGCCGGGCAACCAGCGAGCCCCGGGACAGCTGCTCACGAATGCGCGGCTCCGGTAACCAGCCCACGCCCAGCCCGGCTTCCTGAACGGCAATTTTCTGATCAATATTACTGACGGTAAGGGTGCGCTGCCGGCGGAAAATGCCGGCATGGCCCGGAGGCAGGGAGCGGGAGGTATCGGCCGCCACTGCGGCCGGATAGCGGGCAATATCTGCTTCGGCCAAGGGCTCTTCCGCACTCGCCAGCGGGTGGTTGGCGGCCACGGCAAATACAAATGGCACTTCACCGAGGGCCTTGGTAGCGAAGTTGCCGGCCGGCTTGCTCAGCTGGTCGGCACCCACAATTATGTCCACCCGGCGGCTCTGCAAGGCATCCCAGGCGCCGGCAAACACCTCTTCCACAATCTGCACATCCACCGGCACGCCCAGCTGGTTAAAGGCCTCGATGGCGGGA
>CAYUNQ010000070.1:0-1497 GCA_964446185.1 uncultured Marinobacter sp.
GGCTCGTCGATCGGTAGCTGGCGCTTTGCGGCGGTGGCCTCCTCCGATGACCCCCGGGCCCAGCTGGCAAAGCTGGCGGAGCTTTACACCAGCCAGCGCTTTGCCAAGGGCGTCAGTGCGGCGGAAGTGACCCGCAAGAGCATCCTGTTCCTGGAGGAGTTGCTGGGTGGTCGTGAGGACTACCTGCTCAACCATCCCTGGTACCGCCTGAATGTGGTGGTGGTGCGCAGCCGGGGTTTTCTGGAGCACGACACCCGGGGCCGGCTAGGTCTGGGGCTGATGAGTGCCATCAGTGCCAATATGGTAAGCCGCCGGCACCTGGGCCGTTATATGGAACGGGGCATTCTGCACGATGGCCGGGTACGGGCACCGGTGTCTAAACTGGTGGATTTTCCCAGCCACGAAGTGCCCCTGACCCGGGAAAACCTGCTGCCGGCGTTGCTGGCCTCCGCGTCTATTCCGCTGGTGATGTCCGGTGTCCGCAATATTCCGGGTGCGCCGGAGGGGGTGTATCGGGATGGCGGGCTGCTGGATTACCACCTGGACCTGCCCTACGAGCAGCCCGGGGTGATTCTCTATCCGCATTTCACCGACAAGGTGGTGCCCGGCTGGTTCGACAAGACCCTGCCCTGGCGCCGGGGTGACGCGACCCGGCTGCAGGATGTGGTGCTGGTGTCACCATCCCGGGAATACCTGGACAGCTTACCGGACCGTAAGCTGCCGGATCGCAAGGATTTCGAGAGATATCTTGGGGATGATGACGGTCGCGAGCGGGCCTGGCGCCGGGCCATTGCCGAAAGCGACCGGTTGGGTGACGAGTTTCTGGAGCTGCTGGAAACCGGCCGCCTGATGGACCGGATCCAGCCGCTCTGACCGATCAGTGGCTGTTCTTGCGGGCGGCACCGTACACCAGCAGGAAGCTCAGGAAGGCGGTGACCACCACGGACGGGCCGGCCGGGGAGTCCAGGTACCAGGACATACTCAACCCGCCGGTGACCGCAATAAAGCCGAACAGCACGGCCAGCGCCATCATATGCTCGGGGTTTTTCGCCAGCCGTCGTGCGGTCGCCGCAGGGATGACCAGCAGGGCGGTAATCAGCAGCACCCCGACAATCTTCATAGCCACGGCAATCACCAGCGAGAACATCAGCATCAGTGCCAACCGCAGTCGTTCCACCGGGACACCTTCTACCCGCGCCAGTTCTTCGTGAATGGTGCTCATCAGAAGCCCGCGCCAGAGTACCGCCAGCAAGACAAGAACCACCGCCGCGCCACCATAGATCCACAGCAGGTCCAGGCGGCTCATGGCCAGCAGGTCACCAAACAGAAGGCCGGTAAGGTCTACCCGCACCTCAGGCATAAAGCTCAGTGTAACCAGGCCGATGGCCAGGGCGCTGTGGGCCAGGATGCCCAGCAGGGTGTCGGTGGACAGGGCCCGGGTGCGGGAGAGCAGCACCAGCGCCAAGTAGCTGTGCGTGTGAATGAGCGGCAGCGCGC
>CAYUNQ010000070.1:1507-10989 GCA_964446185.1 uncultured Marinobacter sp.
GGAGAGCAGCACCAGCGCCAGGGCGATCACCACGCAGGTGATGATCACCGCCAGGTTGAGCGGCATGCTGATCAGGAAGCTCAGGGCAATGCCCAGCAGGGCGGAGTGGGCCAGGGTGTCGCCGAAATAGGCCAGCCGGCGCCAGACCACAAAGCAGCCCAGCGGCCCGGCCACCAGTGCCACCCCCAGCCCTCCGATCAGGGCACGCCAGAAGAAATCGCCGAGCACTGCATCAATGATGGTCATGATCACAGGCTCCCTGATGGCTGGCGCCGGCAACAACGTCGCCGTGCAGGTTATGTTGGTGGTTGTGGTGGTGGTGATACACCGCCAGCGATTCCGCCACCTGGTGGCCGAAGGTTTCGATAAAGGCCGGGTCGTGGGAAATGTCCGCCGGATAGCCGCTGCAGCAGATGTGCTGGTTCAGGCAGATCACCTTGTCGGTCGCCGCCATCACCAGGTGCAGATCGTGGGAGATCATGATCACGCCGCAGTGCAGTTCGTCCCGAAGTTCCCGGATCAGTTCGTACAGCGCCGCCTGGCCGTTGATGTCCACGCCCTGGGCGGGTTCGTCCAGCACCAGCAGGTCTGGTTTACGTACCAGCGCCCGGGCCAGCAGCAAGCGCTGTTTTTCGCCGCCAGACAGGTGGTGCACCGACGCCTCCAGCAAATGGCTTACCCCGGTCCGGGCCAGCGCCGCCTGGCACTCTGCCAGCGGCTTGCCGCTGAGCAGCATGAAACGGCGCACGCTCAGGGGCAGGGTGGCTTCCAGGGTCAGGTGTTGGGGAACATAGCCGGTCACCAGCCCCGGTGCCAGTGATACCCGGCCGCTGGTGGCCCGTTGCAGGCCCAGCACGGTCTTGATCAGGGTGGTTTTGCCGGCCCCGTTGGGGCCGATAATGGTGATGATGTCGCCCTTATGCAGCGTCAGGCTGACCCGGTTGACCACCGGCCGGTCATCGAACTGCACGGTCACACCGTCCAGGTTCACCAGTTCCTCAGACATGGTTTGCCGCTCCCTGGCAGCGGGGGCAAAGACCGGCGATTTCCAGGGTGATGTCGTCGGGCCGGAAGCCCTCGGCCCGGGCGGCCGCTTCCACCGACTCGGTGACCTGTGGCGCGTCCAGTTCCAGCACGTTGCCGCATTGCCGGCAGATCAGAAAGGTGCCGCGATGATGTTCACCAGCATGGGGGCAGCCGATAAAGGCGTTCAGGGAAGCTATCCGGTGCACCAGCCCATATTGCTGCAGGAAATCCAGGGCCCGGTACACGGTCGGTGGCGCCGCGTTGTGGCCCTCTTCGCCCAAGCGGGCCAGGATATCGTAGGCGCCCAGCGGTTTGTGGGACTGCCAGATCAGCTCCAGCACCCGTTCACGGATGGCGGTCAGCCGGGCATTCTGTTGCCGGCAAATACTACGGGCGTCGGCCAGGGCCTGGCTGACACAGGCATCATGATTGTGGGGGCGGTAGGGGAGCGCGCGTTCGGGCATGGTCCGGATCCTGCAAAATTTGCAACATTATAACATTTGCAGGGCCGGCTGCCATGGCCAGGTGCGGAATCAGTGGCGGGCCTGAACCGCCAGCGCTTCCAGATATTCCAGGTTGGGAATCCAGGCCGCTTCGCCTTCGACTTCGACCTGCATCAGGTCAGCCGGGCCGGCTTCGCCCTCAAGCTTGCGCAGCTGGCTTTCGTCCAGCCGGGCCTGGCTGGGAATGCCCTGGGTCACCAGCGCCATGAACGGAGCCTTGTTGTGCTCCGGGCCGATGGTATTGAGCACTATGATCCGGCCGCGGTTTTCGCCAGGTACGGTCAATGCACCGCCATTGGCAGCATCGTAGGAGATAACGGGCAAGGTCTGTCCGCGCCAGTCCAGGTAGCCCACCAGCCAGTCCGGGGTGTTGGCGCCGGGGTCGGTGCTGTTGAAGTCCACCACTTCGGCAATGGATACGTTGGGTAGCAGCAGCTGACGGTCAGTCATAGGGATCATGACGCAGGGAAGCGTTTGGCTGTTTTCGTTCATGGTGTGTCCTCAGGCGGAATCCCGTTTTTGCCGGCCCTTCAGCAGGCAGTTGTTCTCAATGGTTTTCACCAGCTCGGAGGCCAGCTGTTCCGGCCGGCCGCAGAAACTGGTGCAGCCGGTGGCTGCTACCGAGTCAGGCATGGAGCTGTTGCCACAACTGGCACTGTCCTGCACCCAGACCCGGCTCCCCCGCTTTTTCAGCAGCGGCGCCGCAATGGCGCCATCGTTGCCCATGCCGGAAAACAGAATGGCATGGCAGTGATCACCATAGTGGTCGGCCACGTTCAGCAATACCTGATCGATAGACGGGCCATAGGGGCCGGGCCAGGGCTTGCCGGTGGCGGTCAGGCTGCCGTCATCGGCGAACGACCATTCCTGTTCGACCGGCATCAGTACCACATCGCCGTTGCGGATCTTGTAGCCTTCCTCCGCCCGTTTCAGCTGGTAATGAGCGTGACGGCCCAGTACCCGGGTCAGCACGTCGGTAAAATTGTTATCGATATGCTGGGCATAGACAAAGCCCACGGGCAGGCCGGCCGGGAGCTGGTCCAGAAAGGTTTTCACCGCCGCGGGCCCCCCCAGCGAAGCGCCAAGGACCCAGATGTCTTCGGCCACCGAACCCGGTGCGGCCGGGGTTATCCACTGGGGCAGCTCAGGCGTATCAGAAGTGGCCAGGGTACTGGTTACCAGCTCTTCGATGTCGTTGGCAGTGTCCAGTTGCTCAAGGTGTCCCAGCTGTTTCTCCAGCTTGTTGAGCAGCCGGCGTTCCCAGCGGAAGTAATCCATGGTGCCCGGTTTCGGCGCCTGGTCGACACCGAACAGGACCGGGGCCTCAGTGTGCTCCAGCAGATGCTCGAACAGGGCCGGGTGGTCGGCTTCGTCTTCCAGGGTAACCAGCCACAACGAGGCTTCGGGAAACCCCGGATAGTCAATCAGGCGCTCGGGACCTCCGGAAAAACTGACCTCAAGGCCGAACTTGCCGGTCGCCACCTGTAACCGGTGGCGCTGCAGCACCACATCGGAAACGATTCCGATGCCGTGCTGGCCGCACTGACCGGTCATTACTGGTTACCGGTCAGTCGTTTTATCGTTTCAAGCAGTTCGGCTTCCTGGAACGGCTTGCCCAGATACTCGTTGACGCCAATGGCCAGCGCCCGCTCCCGGTGTTTCTCGCCGGTTCGCGAGGTGATCATACAGATCGGCGTATCTTTCAGCTGCTCGTCGTGGCGCACAAAGCTGGCGACCTCGAAACCGTCCATCCGGGGCATTTCGATATCCAGCAGGATAATGTCCGGATGATGGTCCTGGAGCTGGGCTACCGCATCCAGGCCATCCTTCGCGAGGATGACCTCCATGCCGTTTCGCTCCAGCAGGCGGGAGGTAACCTTGCGTACGGTAACCGAGTCGTCCACCACCATAACGGTGGTTGTCCGGCTTTCGTAGCGGCTGGCTTCACGGGCCTTGTCCAGGTTGGCCAGGCGCTGGCGCTCAGACAGTATGTCGGAACGGAGCATGGCCGGCAGGTCAAGAATCACCACCACGTTACCGTCACCCAGAATGGTGGCGCCGGACACACCGCGAACCGAGCTGAACTGCGGGCCGAGGGATTTAACCACGATTTCCCGGCTGCCCATCAGGTGGTCAACCTGCAGGGCCAGTGGTTGCTCGGCACCGCGTACCAGGATGACCGGCAGCGGCAGGGCCTGACCTTGCAACTTGGGCTGGTGGTCACTGTTCAGCAGGTTGCCCAGATACTGCAGGCGATACTGCTGGCCGGCGTATTCGTACAGCGGGGCATCCGGCTTGTAGTATTCCTCCAGCTCGTAGGTGCTGACCCGCACAATACCTTCGATGGTGTTGAGCGGAATGGCGTAGAAGTCTTCGCCGGTGGCAACCATCAGGGCCCGGTTAACCGATACCGTGAACGGCAGGCGCACGGTGAAGGTGGTGCCGCGCCCCAGGGCAGAGTCGATATCCAGGCTGCCGCCCAGCTGCTTGATCTCGCTGGATACGACGTCCATACCCACGCCCCGGCCGGAAATCTGGGTAACCTGCTGGGCGGTGGAGAAACCAGGCTGCAGGATGAACTGCAGGACTTCCCGCTCGCTGAGCTCATCATCGGCTCGCAGCAGGCCCTGGCGGATGGCCTTGTCGCGGATGACTTCGGCAGGAATGCCCTTGCCGTCATCAATCATGCGCAGCACCACGTCGCCGCCTTCGCGGCTGAGTGACAGCACCACTTCGCCCGCTTCCGGCTTGCCGGCCCGGGCCCGGTCTTCCGGGCTTTCAATGCCGTGGTCGAGGGCGTTCCGCAGCATGTGTTCCAGCGGCGCAATCATGCGCTCCAGGATGTTGCGGTCCATTTCGCCCTCGGCGTTGCGCACGTCGAAGTTGACCTTCTTGCCCAGTTCGTTGCTGATCTGCCGCACAATCCGGCGCAGCCTCGGCACCATAGAGGCAAACGGAATCATCCGGGTCTTCATCAGACCTTCCTGGAGTTCCGTATTGATGCGGGACTGTTGCACCAGCAGGGTTTCGGTATCCCGTACCCGGTCGGCCAGGGTTTCCCGCAGGTCGGCAAGGTCAGAAGACGATTCGCTCAGGGCCCGAGACAGCTGCTGGATAGAGGAGTAACGATCCATTTCCAGCGGGTCAAAGTCGTCGCCGTAATCCGGGCCGTGCTCCTGTTCGGCGCGGAACAGAATCTGGGCTTCGGTTTCGATATCCATCCGGCGCAGCTGTTCGCGCAGTCGCTCGATGGTCGCGGCCATTTCCTCAAGGGTGTGGCCGAAATCGCTGGTCTGCTGTTCCAGGCGGCCCCGGGTGATACTGGTTTCGCCGGCCAGGTTGACCAGCTCGTCGAGCAGCGGTGCGGATACCCGGATGGTTTCCTGGGCCGCGCGCTGAGCTTCGGCCGCCCGGTTGCGGGCCTTTGCAGGAGCCTGCGGCGTCCTGGCTGGTTTCGGCGGCTCCTCAGTGGCGGACTCGGCGGGCACCAGTGCTGTGACGTCCGGCAGCTGCAGTTCCGCTTCAGCCGGAGTTTCTTCTGGCTGCGCCGGCTGGACAACCGGGGCGCCCTCGGCAAAGCGCCGGCGCACGTCGGAAACCAGTTCGATGATAGCGTCGTGGTCCCGGGTGATCTCCTGCCACTGGCTGTCGTCCGGGGCATTACCACCCAGATCGATCAGCCGGGTCTCGAAGGCGTGGGCCTTGTCGCCCAGCACGCTGAGCTGGGACAGTCGGGCACCGCCTTTGAGGGTATGCAGGCCGCGCTGGGCTTCCTGGTTGTGCTGCGGATTGTTCGGGTCTTTGCGCCAGTCATCGAGCACCTGCTCGAGCTGGTCCATGATCTCGCCGGCCTCTTCCAGGAAGATCTCCAGTACTTCCGGATCAACCGCATCTGCTTCTTCAGCAGCCGGCTCTGCAGCGGCGCTGCCGTGTGCGGCGTCTTCTGCCGGTTCGGTGTGAACGCTGCGCAAGGTGTTGATCAGATCACTGGCGGCAGCCGGCTTGTGGCCTTGTTCCAGGCTGTCGAGCATGGCTTTGAGGCTGGCGGCGGACTGATCACTCAGTGCCAGCAATGCCTGCTGGTTACTGCCGCCGGAGAGCAGCGGCTCAAGCGCATCAGACCAGGCCTCGGCCAGGTCAGCCACCGGATCAATGTCCGACAGCCGTGCACCGCCCTTGAGGGTGTGCAGTTCCTGCTGCAGGCGGGTCAGAACCGTCAGTTCCTCCGGGTCTTCACGCCACTGGTCCAGGCACTCGGTAATGGCCTCGTGAATCTCCAGGCCTTCGTCGAGGAAGATGTCGGCCAGATCGTCGCCGGCCATGGCTTCGAAGGCCTCGGTCAGATCGGCTTCAGCCTCTGGCTCCGGTTCGGGCTGCCAGGCGGTTCCGGCAGTGGCGTCTTCGGTGAAGCCTTCAGCAGGCTCCTGCTCCAGCCATGCGCTGGCCGGTGCCGGGGTTTCGCCGCGCAGGATGGCTTCTACCTGCTGTACCAGGTCGTTTGCCGGAGGGCACGGCTTCTGGGTGGCAACCTGTTCGACCATTTGCGCCAGGCGGTCATGGCAGGCAAACAACAGGTCGGTCATGTCACCACTGGCGGCCAGCTGGCCTTCGGCAACTTTCTCGAACAGGTCTTCCAGGACGTGGGTCAGATCGCCAATGGCGTCGACACCGGCCATCCGGGCGCCGCCTTTAAGGGTGTGTACATCGCGCTGCAGTTCGGCGGCCACGGCCTTGTTGGACGGATCTTCGCTCCAGCTGTGCAGGGCGCTGCCGGTGGAGTTGATCAGGTCGTAGGCTTCTTCCAGGAAGATGCCGGTCAGTTCCGGGTCGAGTTCCGACAGGCCGGCCAGTGCATCCTGCCCATCGCTGCCGGTGACTTCCTCATCGGCGTCAGCATCAAACGCCGCTTCGGCCTGCGCCAGAATGTCGTCATCAAAGTCTGCCGCAGGTTCGGTGCTTGCTCCGCCATCTCTGGCGCCGTCGATCCAGGTCTGAATGTCGGCGAGCAGGTCTGGTGCCGCTTCCGGTGGGTTACCCGCTGCCAGGGCATCGACCATGGTGGCCAGCCGGTCATGGCAGCGGAACAGCAGGTCCGACAGTGAATCGCTGACGGCAAAACGCTGCTCGGTCAGGCCCTCGAACAGGGTTTCCAGTTCGTGGGACAGGTCGCCGACTGCGGCAATACCGGCCAGGCCGGCGCCACCCTTGAGGGTATGAAGGTCGCGCTGCAGCAGGTGCAGGGTGTCCAGGTTGCCGGTGTCTTCGCTCCAGCCCTGCAGGGCAGTTGCGGTGCTTTCAACCAGGTCCTGGGCCTCTTCCAGGAAGATGGCCGCCAGTTCGTCGTCCAGTTCGCGGTCTTGTTCAGACGACTCCGGGGCTGCGAATTCCGGTTCTTCGCTGGGCAGGTTGTCGGCAAACGGTTGCTCTGGCTGCTCGAGTTCCTCCAGCTCCAGGCTCAGATCGATTGCCTCGAGATCCTCGGAGAACTGCTGTTCGAATGCCTCGTCAACTTCGCTGTCGACCGCCCGGTCAGCCAGGGTATAGAGTTCATCGATCAGCGACTCGTTGCTTTCGGTGGCCAGGCCTGCAGCGACCTGGTCCATCAGGTTGATCAGATGCTCGTGACCGTCACGCAGCGTGCCGAAGAAGTGGTCGTCGGGCGCCAGCTGTTGCTCGGAAACCACGGTATAGGCGTGGTTGAGGGCAGCGGCTAGCTCGGTGACATCCACCAGGCCAGCCTCCGCTGCGCCGGCCGCAAGGTGTTCCAGTTCCTTTTGCAGGGTATCTACTGCCTGGCGCTGGTCCGGGTTACGGGACCATTCATCCAGAATGGCCTCGGCATCCAGGACAATGTCCAGGCCTTCGCTCAGGAACAGCTGTACCAGTTGTGAAGACTCCTGACTGGCCGGCTGCAGGTCATCTGCCTGGTCTGCCGATTGCAGGGTGCGCTGGTAGATCTGTTCCAGGCGGGACAGATACTCATCGGTACCGTCCAGTTCTGCCTGCGGGTTTTCGGCGAGCTGGGCCAGGCCCCGGGTCAGGAATTCTTTGGCATCGGCAATCAGTTCGAGTACGTCCCGGTCGGCACGCTTGTTCCGGGCGCGGGACTCTTTGACAAAGCGCTCAAGCGGTGTGATAACAGCTGCGATCGGGGCAATGCCCGCCGTGTTGGCGCTGCCCTTGAGGGTGTGCAATGCCCGGGACAAATCATCGGTGTAGCTGACGGTGGATTTGTCTCCGGCGGCCGCCAGGTAGTCGTTGATAGTCTGCAGGTGAGTTTCGGTTTCGTTCTCGAAAATCTCCAGCAGGACCAAGTCAACGGCGTTGTCGTCATCCTCGCCGCTGTCTGCCGTGGTGGCGCCAGCGGGCTCAAGAGCGCTGTCTGTTCCGGAGTCAGCCTCGGCAATGGGCATCGGGCTGGTGTCAGGGATTTCTCCGTTCGCCAGGGCGTTGGCCCGGGCTTCCAGGGCGGAGGTGTCCAGCCCGGCCGGGCGACGGTGCTCGAAGTCGGAAACCAGTCCCGGCACGGCGTTGGTGACATCCTGCAGCAGGCTGGTCACGTCTTCGGTCATGAAGATGCTGCCGTCGATAATCCGGTTCAGCATGTTCTCTACCGACCAGGCCAGCTCGCCGATCACCCCGGCTCCGACCATGCGGCCGCTGCCCTTGAGGGTGTGGAACGCGCGGCGGACTTCAGTCAGGGCGCTGCGGTCGTCATGCTGGCGCAGCAGCATGGGCAGGTATTCACGAATGGTATCGAGGACTTCACCCGCTTCTTCAACAAAGATCTCCAGGATCTCGTCGTCAATCAGGTCGTCGGACTCTGCCTCAGCCGCGGGCTCTTCAACGGGCGCGGACTGCTCGGCCAGGGTGATCCCCGGTTCCGGCTGCAACTCCGGCTCCACAGTCTGCTGCGCTGTTTCAGCTTCAGTGATGGCGGTTTCAGTGCGGCGGGTGGTGGCCAGGGCTTCCGCCCGGCTGATCAGGCCGTCAACCTCGCCGGTGTAATCGCCGCGGCGGAACTCCTGGATCAGGGATGGAATGCGGGCGTTCACCTCGTCGATCAGGGCGAAGGTGTCGTCACTGAGCTTGATGGACTGGTCGATTACCCGGTTCAGCAGGTTTTCCACCGACCAGGCCAGCTCGCCAAGCGAGGTGGCGCCGACCATCCGGCCACTGCCCTTGAGGGTGTGGAAAGCCCGCCGTACTTCGGTCAGGGCATCGCGGTCATCGTAGTTCTGGCGCAGACGGGGGTAATACTCATGAATGGTCTGCAGCACTTCTTCGGCTTCTTCCACGAAGATGCCAAGAATTTCGTCGTCCAGCAGTTCGTGATCGGAGGTCTTGGCTTCCTGAACCGGCTCTTCGCTGATCGCCGCTTCGGGTTCCAGTACCGGCACATCGGCTGGCTGGATGTCCTCCTGAGACCGCTGCCAGGTGGGCTCCTGACCGACCGGGAAGCCGAGGCTGGCCAGGCTGTCTTCCGCAACGCGCAGGATGGCATCGTTTTCACTGATGCCATCTGCCAGGCGCTCAAGATAGTATTCAATGCTGGTGACCGCATCGGCCAGGGTGTCGAGCTGTTTCCAGTCCGGTACCTGTTTGCCGTCCAGCAATACATCGGTTACGTACCGCTCGGCCGAGGCCAGCATGTCGGAGGCGCGCTCCAGCGGCACCAGAGACAGGCCGCCGCGGATGCTGTGCAGCAACGCGGGTACATGTTCGACTTCCCGGGTGTCCCACTGGGAAGCGATAAAGTTAACGATGGAGGATTTGACCTGCTCCAGGGTATTGCGTGACTCGCGGATCAGGGCTTCGTTGGCCTCACCCAGTTCCAGGGAGCCAAGCTGGAACTCGTTGTCGCCGGTGGTTGCCGGTTCGTGGCGGTCGCTGTCCAGGCCGGCCAGGCTGGCTTCGACGTACAGAAGCGCACCGGCAATGTCCATCAGGGTG
>CAYUNQ010000071.1:0-256 GCA_964446185.1 uncultured Marinobacter sp.
CAAGGCCTTTATGAAGGCTCAGGGTATAGAAGTTCGGGACTAATTGCTGCGCGCATAGGCAGGCCGAATGGCCTGCTTTTCCCCCTCCGCAAACATCTCCCGGTTGCCATTACGCATGGCCCACACGCCCCTCACGGTGGCAATGGCAATGCCCTGTTCATCCAGCGCTGGTAAGTGCTTTTCCAGGTAGTCCACGGTCACCTTGTGGGGATGGCCGATGCCGATGGCGGTACCTTTTTCCCTGGCGGTTTTGATC
>CAYUNQ010000071.1:266-10936 GCA_964446185.1 uncultured Marinobacter sp.
CATTGATGGTGCTGAGGAAGATACAGAGGCTGCTGATCAGTTCCTTGAATTGCTGATCCACAAACTCTTCGGTTTGTTCGTGGTCCAGGAACACGTCCCGGGTCAGGCTCGGGATTTTGTAGGCATCGGCCACGCTGCCGGCGATGGAGTTGGCGATGGTGCGGCTGTCTACGAAGTACAGCGGGTACTTGTTGAGCTCTTTCATCACCCAGTCCATGGGTTGCAGTTGCTGGGTCAACAGGCTACCCATGTGATTGTTCACGCCCACTACGTGGGGAATGGACTGCAGGGAGCGTCGCAGGGTGGTAGCCATGGTGCCTTCGTCCATGTCCGGGGTCAGGCCGCCGGGGCCAAGGCCAAAGTTACGGGTGTTGGCCATGGGCGCGTGCAGCATGATTTCTTTCTGCTTCTTGTGCGCCAGCTTGGCCAGGGGCACGGTATGGCGCCGGAAGGGCAGGAATGCCAGCGTCAGCGGTTGTTCCATCCGGGCCAGGCGTTCACCTTCGATGAGGTTGTGGCCCATGTCATCGATGATGATGGCGATGGTTGGTGGCTGGTGTTCCGCAGGATTTGCAGCAGCAAAGCTGCTTAGCACCAGCAGCGTTATCCACGTCAGGGTGGTGCCAAGCCTCACCGGCTCTGGCCCTGCTGGCTGCTGTCACCCTTGCGGTTGAGAATGCGCATACCTTTAAGCAAATTCAGGGCGGAGCGCAGCTGATAGTCGCGGTTGGCGGCAGACTGCTCCGTGTCGGCTTGCTGCTTGCGCTCTTCCTTCGCTTTCTCTTCGTTCTCGCCGGTCAGGTGGCCGGTCAGGTCTGCTTCGGTGAAGAACGGGCGGCTGTCCAGTTCGGTCAGCTCTGCCGGGCGTACTTCAATATCCGGCTTGATGCCGGTGGCCTGAATAGAGCGACCGTCCGGGGTGAAATAGCGGGCGGTGGTCATCTTGATGGCGTGGGTTTCATCCAGCGGGATAACCGTTTGAACGCTGCCCTTGCCGAACGACTGGGTACCCATCACCACCGCGCGCTTGTGGTCCTGCAGGGCGCCGGCCAGAATCTCGGACGCCGAGGCGGAGCCGCCGTTGATCAGCACGACTATCGGGGTGCCGGCCATGACATCGCCGGGTTTGGCGCTGAAGCGCAGTCGTGAACTCTGGATGCGCCCCTCGGTGTAGACAATCAGCCCGTCATCAATCAACGCATCGGCGGTTTCCACCGCCGCCTGAAGTACGCCGCCGGGGTTGTTGCGCAGGTCGATTACCAGGCCGTCCAGGTCGCTGCCATTTTCGTCTTTCAAGTCGTTCAGGGCCTTCAGAAACTGCTTACCGGTTTCAGCCTGGAACTGGGTAATACGAAGGTAGCCGTAACCGTTTTCAATCATCCGGGATTTAATGCTGGTTACCTTGATGACATCACGGGTTACATCGATCTCGATCGGGGCGGTTTCGCCCTCCCGCATGATGGTCAGGGTAAGCACTGAGCCGGGCTTGCCGCGCATCATGTTCACGGCTTCTTCCAGCGACATACCTTTAACCGGTTTGTCGCCGAGCTTGATGATCAGGTCTCCGGCCCGTACGCCGGCTTTTTGGGCCGGAGTGTCATCAATGGGGGAAATGACTTTAACAAAGCCGTTTTCCATGCCCATCTCAATGCCCAGCCCGCCGAACTCGCCGGAGGTACTTTCTTCCAGTTCTTCGTAATCCTTCGGGGCAAGGTAGGTGGAGTGGGGGTCGAGGTCTGACAGCATGCCTTTGATGGCGCTTTCCAGCAGCTTGCTGTCGGAAACTTCTTCTACGTAGGCGTCTTTGATGCGGGCAAATACTTCGGTGAACTTGCGCAGGTCGTCCAGTGGCAGTTGTTCTTCCGGGTCAGGCAACTTCAGTTCTACCCGCTCGCCATCCTGGATACCTTCGATGATGTCCCGGCTTTGGGCGTCTTGTGCCAGGGCGAGTTCGGGCAGGGTAAACAAACAGGTCGCAAGGGCAAGGCTGCGAAGTTGTGAGATCTGGAGTGTGCTGGTGACCCTTTTCATCCACATATCCTGTTTTGTTTCCAATAGTTGGACTAATTTCCTGATTTCGACAGTATGGCGTTCGCGGCGCCGTTTGTCAGCCCTTTGCGTTTGGGGATAAAGCTCAGGGTTTACCTAGCCAGCTGCGGGGGTTGACGGGTTTACCGTTCTGGCGAACTTCAAAGTACACCGCAGGGTCGTCCGTGCCGCCGGTACGGCCGGCAACGGCGATGGTTTCTCCGGCCTGAACCCAGTCGCCGGGGGCTGTAAACAGGCTGCTGCTGTGGCCGTATAGGGTCATGTAGCCATCGCCGTGATCGATAATGGTCATCAGCCCGAAGCCCCGTAACCAGTTGGCGAAGACGACGCGGCCATAGTGCACCGCGGTGACTTCCGCGTTTTCTGCCGTGTTCATGATCAGCCCGCTTCGGCGCAGCTTGCCGTCGGCATAGGCGGCGCCGTAGTTGGTGACGACGCGGCCTTGGGCCGGCCAGGGCAGCTTGTTGCGCAGGGACTTGAACGGGCGCGATTCGTTGGGCGAGGGGATGCTGGCGATGGCTTGCTGTACTTCTTCCAGCAACTGTTCCAGGCGTTTACGATCGGCCTCCAGGTCATCCCGCTCGCTGCGCCGGCTGCGGATATCCTGCTTCAGGGCAACGAGGGTCTGTTCCCGTTCGGCCCGTGTTTCCGTCAATTGCTGCTGGCGCTGATCCAGATCGGCTTCGGTTTTGGCCAGCTCGGTGCGGGAGGCCTGTACGGCAGCGCGGGCGGTTTTCAGTTCGCGAAGGCTTTTCTGGAAGGCTTCAAGCCGCCCTACGGTGTCTTTACTGAGGTATTCGTAGTAGGTGAGGGTGCGGGCAATCTGGCCCGGCTCGATTTCGTTCAGAAGGATTTTCAGGGCCGGGGCGCCGCCCTCCATCCAGGCGGCGCGAATCTGCTTCTTCAGACTTTCGCGCTGCTTTTCCAGAGACTCCGCCAGTTGGCTTTCCTGGAGCCTGAGCTCGTCAAGTTTCTGCTGCTGTTCATCCGCCTGCTGGCGCAGGTTCCGGCGCTCCCGGGTCAGCTCACTGATCCGCTGTTCCGTTGTGGCCAGTTGCCGCTCCAGGCTGGACCGGTCTTTTTCTGCGTCTTTCAGCCAGTTATCAATGCTGGATATGCGTTTTTTCAGCGCTGCGACCTGCTCGGGCGTCACGTCATCCCGGGCATGCAGTGGCGTGGCTCCCAGAACGAGAGCCAGCGCCAGTGCGAGGACATACTTCAAGGTATCTGCCTTAAGCCGGATCAGTTGATCTCGGCCAGGCTGTGCCCGGACATTTCCTGAGGTTGCTGCAGCCCCATCAGCGTCAGCAGGGTGGGGGCGATATCGCACAGGCTGCCGTCGTCTTTGAGGTTGACGTTGCGGTGGCCGGTGTAAACCAGCGGCACCGGGCCGATGGTGTGGGAGGTATGAACCTGACCGGATTTCGGATCAGTCATCTGCTCGCAGTTGCCATGGTCGGCGGTGATCAGGGCTTCGCCGCCCACTTCGTCCAGCGCTTCTACAACCCGCTGTACGCACTGGTCCAGACACTCGGCGGCCTTGACGGCGGCCTCCATCTTGCCGGTATGGCCAACCATGTCGCCGTTGGCGTAGTTGCACACGATCAGGTCGTACTTGCCGCTCTTGATGGCTTCAACCAGCTTGTCGGTCACTTCCGGTGCGCTCATTTCCGGCTGCAGGTCGTAGGTGGCCACTTTGGGCGAGGGCACCAGAATGCGGTCTTCGCCTTCAAACGGGGTTTCCAGGCCGCCATTGAAGAAGAAGGTCACGTGGGCGTACTTCTCGGTTTCGGCAATGCGCAGCTGGGTCTTGCCCTGCAGTGCCATGTACTCGCCCAGGCCGTTGGCCAGTTGCTCGGGCGGGTAGGCGCAGGAGGTTTTGATGTCGGCGGCGTATTCGGTGAGCATCACGAAGTCCGCCAGTTCAGGGTGCTTGCGGCGGTCGAAGCCGTCGAAGTCCTGGTCCACGAAGGTGCGGGTCATTTCCCGGGCGCGGTCGGCCCGGAAGTTCATGAACAGCACGGAGTCGCCGTCGTTGATGGTGCCTTCCGGCTGGCCTTCGGCGCGGATGTGGGTAGCTTTTACGAACTCGTCGTTCTCGCCCCGTTCGTAGGCCTGGTCCAGTGCGGTTACCGGGTCGTCACAGGTGAACTCGGCTTCACCCAGGGTCATGGCGTTATAAGCGGCTTCTACGCGGTCCCAGCGGTTGTCCCGGTCCATGGCGAAGTAGCGGCCAACAATGGTGGCTACCCGGCCTACGCCCAGGCTCTTCATCCTGGCGGCGGCTTTTTCCAGGGACGGGCGGGCGCTGCGCGGAGGCATGTCGCGGCCGTCCAGGAAGGCGTGGATATAGACTTCTTTCGCGCCACGGGCTGCGGCCAGTTCTGCTGCTGCCAGCATATGGTCTTCGTGGCTGTGAACGCCGCCCGGAGACAGCAGGCCCATGATGTGCACGGCCTTGTTATTCGCCACGGCTTTGTCGATGGCGTTGCACAGGGCTTCGTTCTTCTGGAACAGGCCGTCTTCCAGATCTTTGTCGATGCGGGTCAGGCTCTGATACACCACCCGGCCGGCGCCAAGGTTCATGTGGCCCACTTCCGAATTGCCCATCTGGCCCTGGGGCAGGCCAACAAACATGCCTGAAGTATTGATGAGGGTCTTGGGCTGATTCTGCCAGAGCTTGTCCCAGAACGGTGTGTGGGCATTGGAGATGGCGTTGTCATCAGCCGGGTCACGGTGGCCCCAGCCGTCGAGAATAATCAGTGCAGTGGGCTTGCGCGAGTCGGTCATCATTTCGTCCGGTTGGTTGCGAAAACAGGTTGCAAAAGAAACGTGGTAAAAGTGGGGCAGATTGTAACCGTTTTCATTTGCGCAGGCCACGCGCACAGCGCCAAGGCTTTGCATAGGGTTGATGCATTGGTCCTATAGAAGATGGCGCTGTGGCTTGGCCGCTTGCCTTCTTTGAGCCGTCAGGGGTGTGTATAATCCCGCCAAATCAAATTTTCAGGGTAGTTTCATGGATCGCTTGTTCGAATTCGTTGTTAACCACTACATTCTGGTTTCTGTGTTTGTGGCGCTGCTGCTGGCCCTGCTGGTGCTGGAGTCCCGCCGTGGTGGTGCCAAGATTTCCGCCCAGGGTGCGGTATCGCTGATCAACCGGGACGAAGCCGTGGTGGTGGATATCCGTGATCGCAAAGAGTTTGGTGAAGGCCGCATTACCGGCTCGCTGAACATTCCCCTGAGTGGCATCAAGAGCCGCGCCAACGAGCTGAACAAGCACAAAGACAAGCAGATTATCGTGGTCGACAAGATGGGCCAGCACTCTGCAATGGCGGTTAAACACCTGAAGGAAGAAGGCTTTGCCAATGTGGTGCGCCTGAATGGTGGTATCGCCGACTGGAAAGCCAGCAACCTGCCGCTGGTGAAAAAGTAACAGGGCTTGATCTGATTGCCGATCTGAAGCACTGTTTCACATTACCTGCCGGGGCCTGTGTTTAGACTGTTCCGGTACACGTGACGATAACAACGGGCTGCGCCCGACTTACGAAAAACGAAAGGACTGATCATGGCTGAGAACCAGCAAGCCGCAGGCAACGAAAACCAGAACCAACCCCAGTTTGCCCTTCAGCGCATCTATGTGAAGGACCTGTCTTTTGAGTCTCCCAACTCGCCGCTGGTATTCCAGGAGCAGTGGAAGCCGCAGGTGAACCTGGACCTGAACACCGCCCACAACAAGATCAGCGACAACCAGTACGAAGTGGTGTTGTCGCTGACTGTGACGGCCAAGCTGGGTGAGAAAGTAGCCTATATTGTTGAAATCCAGCAGGCGGGTGTTTTCCTTGTTGCCGGTATTGAAGGTGCCCAGCTGGGCCAGATGCTCGGTGCCTACTGCCCGAACATCCTGTTCCCCTACGCCCGTGAGGCCATCGACGCTACCGTAAACCGCGGCAGCTTCCCGGCGCTGATGCTGGCACCGGTGAACTTTGATGCCATCTACGCCCAGGCGCTGAAGCGTAAGCAGGAAGAAGCTGCAGGCGAAGCGAAGGAAGAACAGACGCACTGATTGCTGCAGTCGTTCCTCGAAGCATAAAAAAACCGGCCAACGCCGGTTTTTTTATGTCTGTACTCTTTTGTGCCTGCTTTGTGCCTGCGCTCTACACCGCCCCGGGAAACCCCAGCTGTCGCCAGGCCTCATAAACCACCAGTGCGGCCGTATTGGACAGGTTCAGGCTGCGGCTTTCCGGCTGCATGGGCACCCGCAGCCGGTGCGCCGCTGGCAGGGCTTCCCGCACATCAACAGGCAGGCCCCGGGTTTCCGGGCCGAACATCAGGTAGTCACCATCCTCGAACGCCACTTCGTGGTACTGCCGTGAACCCTTGGTGGTGAGACCGAACAACCGGGCTGGCTGTTCGGTTTCCAGAAAGCTGGCGTAATCCGGATGGATCTTTACGGTGGCGTACTCGCTGTAATCCAGCCCGGCCCGGCGCATCTGCTTGTCCTCCAGGGAGAAGCCCAAAGGTTCAATCAGGTGCAGCTGGCAGCCGGTGTTGGCGCAGAGCCGGATGATGTTGCCAGTGTTTGGCGGTATCTCCGGCTCATAGAGTACAACGTGCAGCACGTGGCTTAGCGTTCCACGGCCAGGGCTACACCCATGCCACCACCTATGCACAGGGTGGCCAGGCCTTTCTTGGCATCGCGCCGTACCATTTCGTGCAGCAGGCTGACCAGGATACGGCAGCCGGAAGCGCCAATCGGGTGGCCGATGGCAATGGCGCCGCCATTCACGTTCACCTTGTCGGTATCCCAGCCCATATCCCGGTTTACCGAGATCGCCTGGGCCGCGAAGGCTTCGTTGGCTTCAACCAGGTCCAGGTCTGCGGCGCTCCAGCCGGCCCGCTCCAGGCAACGCTGGCTGGCGGGAATGGGGCCGGTGCCCATGATGGTGGGGTCTACACCTGCGCTGGCGTGGGCCTTGATGGTGGCCAGCGGCGTCAGCCCCAGCTCCCTGGCTTTCTCGGCACTGCACACCATAACCGCAGCGGCGCCGTCGTTCAGGGATGAGGCGTTACCAGCGGTGACCGAACCGTCTTTTTTGAAGGCCGGGCGGAGTTTTCCGAGGCTGTCAGCGGTTGTGCCATCGCGGGGGCATTCGTCTTTGGCTACAACAATCGGGTCGCCCTTACGCTGGGGAATGCTGACCGGAACGATCTGGCCGTCGAAGTAGCCGGCTTTCTGGGCGGCCACCGCCTTTTGCTGGGATGCTGCGGCGAAGGCGTCTTGCTCCTCGCGGCTGATGCCGTATTTTTCGACAATGTTCTCGGCGGTGATGCCCATGTGGTAGTCGTTGAAGGCATCCCACAGGCCGTCGTTCACCATGGTGTCGACCATGCTCCAGTTACCCATGCGCTGGCCGTTACGGCTGTTGGGCAGCACGTGGGGGGCCTGGCTCATGCTTTCCTGGCCGCCGGCGATGATTACCTCGGCATCGCCGCACTGGATGGCCTGAACCGCCATATGAACCGCTTTCAGGCCGGAGCCACACACTTTGTTGATGGTGATCGCCGGTACCGAGCTGGGCAGGCCGGCGTTGATGGCCGCCTGGCGGGCCGGGTTCTGGCCGCAACCGGCGGTGAGCACCTGGCCGAGAATGACCTCGCCCACCTGCTCGCCGGCGATACCGGTTTCTTCCATCAGGGCCTTGATAACGGCAGTACCGAGCTGGTCAGCACGCAGGCTGGACAAGCCACCACCAAAACTGCCGACTGCGGTACGTTTTGCGGCAACGATCACGACATCACGCATGGGAAATCTCCGTTGTAGTGGGCAGGCTCGGAACAGGCCCGCCTCGTATGGAATAGATGGCGGGCATTGTAGCGGGAAAGCGCCGGGGCGCCAAAGCCACCATGGTCGGGGTGGTCGGGGTGGTCGGGGAGTGGCTGTGGGCAGCTTACATGTTCAGGCTGCGGCCGCCGTCAACGCTGATGATCTGGCCGGTGACGAAGGGCGCGTCGCACATCAGCCAGGCGATAGCGCCGGCGATATCCGACGGGTTGCCGGTGCGGGCGAGTGGGGTCTTGTCCAGAATGGCTTTTTGGTACTCAGGGTCAATTCCGACATCGCCTTCCGGCCAGAGAATGGCGCCGGGCGACACGCCGTTTACCCGGACATCCGGTGCCAGGTCTTTTGCCCAGGAGCGGGTAAGGGCGGCCAGGCCGGCTTTGCTGGCGCAGTACAGCGGATGGTTCTTGAGTGGCTTTTCGCTGTAGATATCGATCAGGTTGACCACCGAGCCGGAGCTGTTCTTCAGAGCCGGCAGGCAGTGCTGGAGCAGGAAGAAAGGGGCTTTCAGGTTGGCGCCCATAATCGCCTGCCAGTCATCTTCGGTGGCAGTCTCGGTAGGGTTGGGATAGAACACCGAAGCGTTGTTCACCAACCCGTCCAGGCGCTGCCAGTGGTCGCAGGCGGTTTTCGCCAGCCGGGCGAGGTCTTCGGGGTTGGTCAGGTCGGCCTGGACCGAGGTGGCGGAGTCTGCCCGCTCCCGGTTCAGTTTATCGATCAGTTGCCGGGCCTGCTCCTGCCGGCTGCGGTAATGGATGACCACATCCCAGCCCCGGCCATGGAGGGTTTCTGCAGTGCGGGCGCCCAGACGGTGGGCAGCACCGGTAATCAGAACAACGGGAGCAGCCATGACGACCTCCTCAGGATGATGGATTCAATACCCGGATGATACGCGCCAGCCGCTCGTTCCGGATTGCTTCGCCCAGCTCTTTGCCCTTGAAGCCCTGTTTCAGCAAGGTTTGCGGATTTACACCGGTGGCTTCTCCGGCCGCGTCGCGCAGCTGTTCCAGGAGGTTCTGTTGCCCTTGAGGCATGGTGCAGGCCAGTGTGTCGAGCAGGGCATCGAAACGCTCGCTGCGGCGCCACAGGTCTGCGGCATCCAGCAGTTCCAGGATCTCTTCTGCAGAGATGCTGTCTGCAGGATGCCGGGACAGTTCGGCGATAAAGTGGCATACCAGTCGGCTCATGTCCCTGCAGTCATTGGGGCTTTTCATGGCCCTGGCCCGGGCAATGGCCAGCTCTTCAGGCACCGCCCCCAGAAGGGCGGCAAAGCGCTGGGCGGTGCTGCCTTGTTGGTGATGCATACAGTCCAGTGCCTTTACGCCGGCCCGGAACACGGTGGCGTCCTCCAGTTCCGGAATCAGCACTTGCAACGCTTCGAGTTCACGGAGTATTTCGAAAAACACGGTGGGTGCGTTTTCGTGAAGGGCCCGCTGGATTTCCTGCCACACCCGTTCCGGCACCAGGTGTTCCAGTTCGCCTTCAGCAATCATCCGGCGCATCAGGGTCATGGTTTCAGGGCAGATGTTGAAGCCCAGAGGGTGCAGGCGGGCGGCAAAGCGGGCGGTGCGCAGAATGCGCAGGGGGTCTTCGGAAAAGGCCTCCGACACATGGCGCAGGGTTTTGTGCTGAAGGTCGGTGTGGCCGTCAAACGGGTCCACCAGCTGGCCGTCTTCAGCTTGCGCCATGGCGTTGATAGTCAGGTCCCGGCGCTTGAGGTCTTCCTCCAGGGTAACGTCCGGCGCGCTGTACACGGAAAAACCGTGGTAGCCGCGGCCCTGTTTGCGCTCAGTGCGGGCCAGGGCATATTCCTCGCCGGTTTTCGGGTGCAGGAACACCGGGAAGTCGGCACCCACCTGCTTGAAGCCTCGGGCTTGCATCTGCTCTGGCGTGGCGCCAACCACCACCCAGTCCCGGTCTTTGACCTTCAGGCCCAACAGTTGGTCACGAACGGCGCCGCCTACCAGATAGGTTTGCATGGTGGAGAGAAGTCCTTGCTTGGTGTACCGATGAATATGCAGGAATTATCCGGCCGGGGCTGCCAGAAAGCAAAAAGCCCGGCAAGCGTGCGCTTTGCCGGGCTGTCTTTCTGCCTGTGTCAGATCAGAACGCGGTGCCGAACTCCAGGGCTGCACCGACATCGGCGCTGCTGAACAGACCGCCGATGTCGATCCGGCCGCCGAGAATGTTCAGGCCGATACCGGCTGTGAACTGGGTATCTTCCTCGATGCCATCGTTGTCATCGTTGCTGGCCAGGTTGTGGCGCACACCGGCCCGCAGCTGGGCGTAGCGCCAGGCATCGAATTCTGCGCCGACGGCCAGCCACTGGGTGTCGTCTTCATAGCCGAAGGCCTTCTTCTTGGTCAGGTCCAGCTCGGCGGTGACCACGTGGTAGTCGCTCCTGTGGGCGATGCCGGCGGTGACCATGGGTTTGAGTTCGAGGGTGTACTTGTCCTCGGTCGGGTGGCTCTGGGCGGAGTCCAGCTCCATCGGGATCAGGTTCTTGACCACTACACCAGCGTTCCACTCTTTATTCTCGCCGAAGGCATAAGCAGCACCGATGTCCAGGTTGAAGCCGCTTTTGTCGGTCTGGTATTCATCACCGTCAAACTCGTCGTCTTCAAATCCGGAGACGGTTTCGGTGTACTGGAAGGTGCGCAGTTCAACGTATTTGGGTGAAATGCCAACCTGCAGGGCTTCGCCGTTGCTCAGCTCAAAAGTCCTGGCGAAGCTGACGCCGGCTTCGACCACGGCGGAGGCGAGAATGCGGCCGCGGGAGTTC
>CAYUNQ010000072.1:0-10850 GCA_964446185.1 uncultured Marinobacter sp.
CTCTTTCTCTGATTTTGTTTCAAGAATTATCCAGGGCGATTCATCTGTATATTTAGACTTAGGTCTGAAAAAGGTAGATGAATGGCCAGAAAAAGCAGATATTAAAGATATTTTGGAGTTTGTTAGAGATAGTCTTAAGGAAAAATCAGAGCCAGATGGATTTGATGTCCCGGCTGCCGGGCGGCGTAGGGCTGAAGGAACTGGGCTACCTGACGGCCGCTATTGTCGGCCTGGCGTTGCTGGTGGCCGGTTTGGTGTCTGCCCTGGGTATGAAGCGGGGCGCACGGCAGGATGCCTTCCGCCGGGTGGTCGGCAGCTGGCACCGGTTCTGTGAACAGGCGGGGGTGCCGGTGCGTGCCGGTGAAACGCCGGATATTCTGGCGCAACGATTGTCGCAGGCTGTGCCGGCGGTGTCTGAATCGGCGAGGGTCTTTGCCCGGGCTGTGAACAATCATTACTATAGTGCCTCATCCGCGCCGGCCACTGCCGACGATACCCGCCGTTTGAAGCGGTTGCTGCGCACCATGAAGCGGCAACGGCGAAACGGCTCAGAACCAGTGCCATTACCCGAACAACGGACGCCGCCCAATGAATGATATCGCCCAAGACATGCCCTGGCTGGACAAAGCCTGGTCTGCGGTTCAGCACCGGCTGGCAGAAGGCCGGTTGCCCCATGCCTTGCTGGTGGCCGGGGAGCGGGGTGTGGGCAAGCGCGCCTGGGCTAAGGCGGTGGCCGGTTTGTTGCTGTGTGAGCGCCGGGAAGGCCCGGGCAACGGCAACCTGGTGGCCTGCGGCCAGTGCAAGCAATGCGAGTTGCTCAAGGCGGGCAGTCATCCGGACCTCCGGATCTATGCCCCGGAAAAATCCCGCATGGTGCGGGTGGATCAGGTGCGGGCGCTGTCTACCTTTGCGGTAGGGTCGCCCCAGGTGGCCCACCACAAGGTGGCCATTGTTGACCGGGCAGACCAGCTGAATATCAATGCCGCCAACGCCCTGCTGAAAACGCTGGAAGAACCCTTGCCGGATGTTACCCTGCTGTTGTTGCAGGAAAGCGGCAGGCCGGTGTTGCCCACCATTCGTTCCCGCTGTCAGGCGCTGACTATTCCGGTGCCTCCGGAAGCGCAGGCGATGGAGTGGCTGGCGGCGCAGGTAACCGGGATGGAAGAAGAAACGCGCCCAGGTGCGGAGGTGCTGGCCAAGAGTCTGATGCTGGCTGGCAATGCCCCGCGGTTGGCTCTGGAATATGCCGCTGGCGAATTTCCCGGGCTGCGCGACAAGGCGTTTGAAGCGTTCAAACAGTACATGAAAGGGCAGATGTCTGTGGCCGATGCGGCCAGATGCTTCAAGACCATCGGCCTTGAAGATACTCTCTGGCTGTTTGAGAGCTGGGCGGCAGACCTGGCCCGGTGCAGCGCCGGTGGCCAGCCCAGGGATACCGAAGCGGCGGACATGCTGATGTTCCTGGCCAGCAGCAATCCGCCCTGGCGAGCCCATGAAATGCTGGACCGGGTGCGGAAAAGCCGGGAGGCCCTGGTTTATAATGCCAGCCCGGAACTGGAGGCCAGCCAGTTGCTGATTGCCTGGCGTGATCTGATGCCCAGAAAGCGCGCCGCAGGTTGAGCTTTAGCGGTTAACAGCTGTTATGATTGCGAAATATCAGAAAATAAAAGGTGTTTGATATGGGGCCCGGATTCGGAGCACGTAGTGGTATTCTGACCCAGACAATCAACGACAAAGCGGCCCTGTACGCTGCCTACATGCCATACATAAAGCAGGGTGGCCTGTTTATTCCCACCCACAAGCAGTACCAGCTGGGCGACGAGGTTTTCCTGCTGCTGACGTTGATGGACGAGCCGGAGAAAATTCCGGTAGCCGGCAAGGTAGTGTGGATTACACCGAAAGGCGCGCAGGGTAATCGTGCGGCCGGTATCGGCGTGCAGTTCAACGGTGACGATGAAACCGCCCGCACCAAGATCGAATCGTACCTGGCAGGCTCCCTGAGTTCTGATCGCCCCACCCACACCATGTAGGACCCGCCTTGCATGAACGACGCAGTGTTACCCGACAGTGGGCACGAAGTTCCGGCCGACTGCCGGGAGGCGCACTGGCCACTCGAGAACATCACCCTTGCCGGCCTGAGCTGGCACCCGCCACGTGAAGTAACCCCCCGGCAGCCTGTGCTGATGGTTCACGGCTGGCTGGACAACGCCATGAGTTTTGCCCGGCTGGCGCCGGAAATTGCAGCCCATGCGCCGGTCCATGCCATCGACATGGCAGGCCACGGCCAGTCCGGCCACCGGCCGCCCGGTTACAGCTACTGGCTGATGGACTACGTGGCAGACCTTTCCGAGCTGATTGACAGTCATTTTCCACTTAGTGAAAAAGAGCCGATAGACCTGGTCGGCCATTCTCTGGGCGGCATCGTATGTGCTTTGTACGCGGCCGTGTTTCCGGAGCGGGTACGCCGGCTGGTAATGATTGACAGCCTGGGCGCCCTCAGCCGTCCGTCGGAAGAAACCATTCCACAACTGCGCCGGGCGTTGCAGAAAAAGCGCAATGGTTCGGCACCCGCGACGATTTATCCGGACGTTGAAACGGCCGCTCGGATTCGTGAAGGCGGCCTGAGCCCCCTGAGTGCCGAGGCGGCGACCCTGCTGGTGCCCCGGAACATGCGCAGCTACGGGGTGGGGTATGTCTGGCAGACCGATGCCAGATTGCGGCACCCGACCGCATTGATGATGACCGAGCAGCAGGTAGAAGCCTCTTTGTCGGCTATCGAGACCCCCAGCTTGTTTGTACGGGCCCGGGAAGGCCTGCTGTCCCATCGCAAGGGGCTCGACGAGCGTGCAGCTTTGATATCGAACCTGACCACGGTTGATGTACCTGGCGGACACCACTGTCACCTGGACGGCGATACCACGCCGGTCAGTAATGCTATAAAAAGGTTCCTTTTTGATGCTTGAACGACGTATTTCTGGCTTTTTCTCGGCGTTTGCTATTTTTCTGGCCTTTGGTGTCGGTGCTGTGGGTGCCGGTGAATCAGAGGGAGCACCGATGCCGTATTCGCAGTCGTCGCTGCACGGCACCACCGTTATTGAGTCCAGCGGGCATCTGGTGCTGTTCAGCCCGGTGCGGGAGATTCGTAATGAAATCCGCTCGGATGTGATGGCTCGCCTGCCGGTGTCAGGAAGAGGGCAGTTGTTCGAGATCAACCCGGATGCCAACCGGCAAGCCGCATTGGAGCATTACCTGCGTGAACTGCGCGCCAGGGGCGCCAGTGTGCTGTACCAGTGTTCCGGTATTGATTGTGGCCGCAACAACGTGTGGGCAAATCAGATTTTTCAGCAAACCCGGTTACTGGGCCGTGATGGCAGCCAGGACTATGTGGTGGCAGCGGTTGAAGACGAGAATGGCGTTCAATGGCTGACCCTGGTGTATACGGTTACTCGCGGCAACCTGCGGGAATACGTTTGGGTGGAACATCTGGCCGTTGCTACCGGCGCAAGTATTCCCGGCTTTGAGGCTTCGTCCGGGCGGATACTCGGGCCGGTGGTGGTGCCCTGGACCGGGGGAGTCACCTACCGCTTTGATTTCAGTGCAGACGATCGCCGTCGGTTAACGGAATGGGCTGGTGCAGAAGGCGCCGAAGTAGTTCTGGCCGCTTTCTCCGGCTTGCAGGATGATGAACCCCTGAGCTCTGCCCTGGGGCGCGCTCAGAAGGCCGGGGAATCCCTGGCCGATGTGCTGGGCAAGACCGGCATCTCCCGCAATCGTATTCGTATTGTTACGGTCGGCCCTGTGGTGCCAGTTGAGGATCCGAACCGGCGCGGTGATCGTGTGGAAGTATTGGTAATCAAGAGGTAATCCATGGCCGAGAAAAACACGCCGGTTAACGGTGGTGCCAGCGCAATTGTCAAAAGCTCTGATATCTCTCCGGCAAAGGCACTGGCCAGCAGTGATGCGCGCAAGACCGGCAAGGGTAAAACCGTTGCCCTGACCCTGGGCAGCGGTGGCGCCCGGGGCTATGCCCATATTGGAGCCATTGAGGTGCTGGTGGAACGCGGCTATCAGATTGCTGCTATTTCCGGCTGTTCTATGGGGGCACTGATCGGCGGTATGTATGCCGCCGGCAAGCTGAAGGAATACAAAGACTGGGTGACCGGGTTAGGGCAGTTTGATGTCATCAAACTGCTGGACCTTACCTTCAGCTCCATCGGTGCTATCCGGGGCGAGAAGGTGTTTTCCATTGTGCGGGAGATTCTGGGTGATACTCGTATCGAGGACTTGCCGATTCCCTTCACGGCGGTGGCCACGGACCTGCTGGCCCATAAGGAAATATGGTTTCAGGAAGGCCCTCTCGACAAGGCCATCCGCGCGTCAATCGCCATCCCAAGTGTCGTTACACCCCTGGTACTTGATGGCCGGGTGCTGGTGGATGGCGCAGTGCTTAACCCGCTGCCGATTATTCCAACCATCTCCGCCCATGCGGATCTCGTCATGGCGGTGAACCTGGCCGGTGAGGACGAGCAACTACAGCGCATTCCCCAGGCAGCTTTTACGCCCGCTGATGACAGTGGCGGTGATATGGAAGAATGGATGGATGCCCTGAGGGACAAAGCCTCCCGATGGTTTGACTGGGATGCGATCAAGTCGCTCACTAACTGGAAGGGAAGTGAGGATGAAACCCCGGAGCAAAAAATCAGCCGGGAGATCGCCAAAAAGACCCGGGAGAAAGCCGACGAGGCGGCGGCAAAGGCCGCAGCTGCCGAGCATCAGCATGCGGGCAAGCGCGAAGACCTCGATACAATCGATTGGGACAAGCTGGGCATAGGGAAATTCGATGTAATGAACCTGACCATCGAAACCATGCAGAGCGCCCTGGTGCAGTACAAGATTGCCGGTTATCCGCCGGATTTGCTGATAAATATCCCGAAGAATGCCTCGCGCAGCTACGACTTCCACAAGGCGCCGGAGCTGATTCATCTGGGGCGGGAGCGCATGGCAGCGGCACTGGACCGCTTTGAAGCCAGCCGGTGCAGTTCCGGGCCATTGTCCCTTTAACAGCAGGCCCCGTGAAAGCTGCAGCCGCCAGCCTAATCGGCGTATAATGCCGCGCTGAAACTTACCAATCAGGAAACCAACTTTGTGACCAGCCCTGTAGATGACCTGCGGACCATTCGTGACCTGTTGCGCTATGCCGCCTCACGCTTTGCTGCCTCGCCCCTGTACTTTGGCCATGGCACCGATAACGTATGGGATGAGGCGGTACACCTGGTAATGCGCAGTGTTCACCTGCCGCTGGAAAACAACAACCTGTTCCTGGATGCGCGCCTGACCCGCAGCGAACGGGAGCTGATTATCGAGCGCATTGAGCGCCGTATTAACGAGCGTGTGCCCATCGCCTATTTGCTGGGCGAAGGCTGGTTCATGGGTATGCCGTTCAACGTAGACGAGCGTGTGCTGGTGCCCCGGTCACCGCTGGGTGAGCTGCTGGAAAACGGCTTGCAGCCCTGGCTGGGCGGCACCCACGTGCAGCGCATTCTGGACCTGTGCACGGGCAGCGGTTGTATCGGAATTGGCGCCGCGACGGTGTTCGACGAAGCGGAAGTGGACCTGTCGGATATCTCTGAAGACGCCCTGGCCGTGGCGGAATCCAACATCGAGATGCACGGCCTGGAAGGGCGGGTGCAAACGGTTCGCTCGGATGTGTTCAGCAACATCGAAGGCCGTTACGATGTCATCCTTAGTAACCCCCCGTACGTGGACGCGGAAGACCTGGCGGATATGCCGGAAGAATACCACCACGAGCCGGCCCTGGGCCTTGCCGCTGGTGAAGACGGCCTGGATATTGCCCACCGCATTATTGCCGGTGCAGCCGACCACCTGACCGAAGACGGCCTGCTGATTGTGGAAGTGGGCAACTCCTGGGGCGCGATGGACGATGCCTATCCGGACCTGCCGCTGACCTGGCTGGAGTTCGAGAATGGCGGCGACGGCGTGTTCCTGGTTACGGCCCGGGACCTGCGTGAGTGGCAGGCCAGAAACAGCTGAAGTGATTTATTATAAAACCTTTATAAAGTGCTGAATTATGTCAGGAAATACTTTCGGAAAACTGTTTACCGTAACCACCTTCGGTGAAAGCCACGGGGCGGCTCTGGGCTGCATTATCGACGGTTGCCCTCCCGGGCTGGAGCTGTCTGAAGCGGATATGCAGAAGGACCTGGACCTGCGCAAACCGGGCACATCCCGCCATACCACCCAGCGTCGTGAGCCGGATGAGGTGCGGATTCTGTCGGGCGTGTTCGAGGGTAAAACCACCGGTACACCCATTGGCCTGATCATTGAGAACACCGATCAGCGCTCCAAGGACTATTCCAGGATTTCCGAACAGTTCCGCCCGGCCCACGCCGATTACACCTACACCCACAAATACGGTGTGCGGGATTATCGCGGCGGCGGCCGTTCCTCGGCCCGGGAAACCGCCATGCGGGTGGCTGCCGGGGCCGTTGCGCGCAAATTCCTGGAGCAGCGCCTGGGTATTCGCATTCGGGGCTACCTGTCCCAGCTTGGCCCCATCAAGATCGAGAAACTGGACTGGGATCAGGTACACCAGAACCCGTTCTTCTGCCCGGACGCCGACAAGGTGCCGGAAATGGAAGCCTACATGGACGCGCTGCGTAAAGAGGGCGATTCCATTGGTGCTCGCATCAACGTGGTGGCCGAAGGGGTTCCGCCCGGGTTGGGTGAGCCGATTTTTGACCGGCTGGATGCCGACCTGGCCCACGCCCTGATGAGCATTAACGCCGTCAAGGGTGTGGAAATCGGCGCCGGTTTTGGTTGCGTGGAGCAGAAGGGTACCGAGCACCGGGATGAGATGACGCCGGAAGGCTTCCTCTCCAACCAGGCCGGCGGCGTGTTGGGTGGCATTTCCTCGGGCCAGCCGATTGTCGCCAGCATTGCCCTGAAGCCGACATCCAGCCTGCGCCTGCCGGGCCGCAGTATCGACGTGAACGGCAATCCGGTTGAAGTGATTACCACCGGCCGGCACGACCCCTGTGTGGGCATTCGCGCCACGCCGATTGCCGAAGCCATGATGGCCATCGTGCTGATGGACCATTACCTGCGCCATCGTGGACAGAATGGTGATGTAAGCGTCGATACGCCGGTACTCGGCCAGCTCTGATAACAGGGAGGCGCTACCATCTACTGGCGGCTGTCTAACCTTTATTTCTGGTTCTTCGCCCTCCTTGGAGGGCTTTTGCCGTATTGGTCCCTCTACCTGGAGGGGCAGGGCTTTTCCTATCTGCAAATCGCCACCCTGATGGCGACCATTCAGTTGACCAAGGTGGTGGCCCCCAGCGTGTGGGGCTGGCTGGGCGACCGCACCGGTCAGCGGGTGCGGCTGGTGCGCTTCGGTGCCATCACCGGCTCCCTGTTTTTTGCCGGGGTGTTTCTGGAACCCGGCTTCTACGGCCTGCTGCTGGTGATGTTCGCATTTACCTTTTTCTGGAACGCCATCCTGCCGTTGTATGAAGTGATCACGCTGCGGGTGCTGGGTTCAAAGAAAGAACGCTATGGCAAAATTCGGCTCTGGGGCTCGGTAGGGTTTATCGGCGCGGTGGCGCTGGTGGGCGGTTTGCTGGAGCTGGTGCCGATTCGCTACTTGCCGTGGCTATTGTTGCCGGTGTTTGCCGGCATTGCTGTGTCGGCATTCCTGGTGCCGTCGGAGCGGGGGGAGCGCAAGGAGTCGGCGCCCAAAGGTAGCCTGAAGGCCATCGTTACCCATCCGGCGGTGGTGGCCTTCTTCCTGATGAACTTCCTGCTGCAGGTTTCCCACGGCGCTTACTACACGTTCTTCAGTATTCACCTGGAACAACATGGCTACGGCAAGTTGTCTATCGGTTTGCTGTGGTCGCTTGGGGTGCTTGCGGAGATCGGGTTGTTTCTGGTTATGCACCGGCTGTCTATCCGGTTTACCGTGCGCCAGATCGTTATTGGTTCGCTGATGCTGACCATGATCCGCTGGGGGCTGATTGCGGAGTTTACTGCCTTGGTCCCGGTTCTGATCTTCGCGCAGTTACTCCATGCCGCATCCTACGGTGCCTTGCATGCGGTGTCGGTGCAGTACATCCAGGGCTTTTTTGGCAAACACCACCACGGTCAGGGGCAGGCGTTGTACAGCGGCCTGACATTTGGGGCCGGGGGCGCACTGGGGGCCTGGATGTCAGGTTTTCTGGTGGAAGGTTACAGCACGTCTGCGGCTTTCTGGGGTGGTGCTGTCGCCATGGCGATTGCCATTGTTATAACCTGGCGGGGGCTGCAGCCCCCGCCGCAAGAACTCTGAGCCGGCGTTTTAAAGCTCGGAGCCGTCTTCGTCGTCTTCCAGCTTGAGGGACAGGCCGCCGCCTGCTGAACTGCCGGAACCGGTGTTGTCCGCGGCCGATGCGCCGCCCTGGCCATGCAGCTTGATCCGCAGGCGCAGGTTGTTGGCCGAATCCGCGTTCTTCAGGGCTTCTTCCTCACTGATCTTGCCTTCCTGCCAGAGCTTGAACAGCGCAAGGTCAAAAGTTTGCATGCCCAGGTTGGCAGACTTCTCCATGATCTCCTTGATGCCGTCGATCTCGCCTCGCAGGATCAGTTCGCTGATGGTGGGGGTGCCCAGCAGGATCTCGATGGCAGCGGTACGTTTTTTGTCTACGGTGGGGATCAGTCGCTGTGACACAAACGCCCGCAGGTTCATCGACAGGTCCATCAGCAACTGCGGCCGGCGCTCTTCCGGGAAGAAGTTGATAATCCGGTCCAGGGCCTGGTTGGCGTTGTTGGCGTGCAGGGTGGAAATACACAGGTGCCCGGTTTCGGCAAAGGCCAGGGCGTGTTCCATGGTTTCCCGGTCCCGGATCTCGCCGATCAGGATCACATCCGGCGCCTGGCGCAGGGTGTTCTTCAGGGCCTTCTGGAAACTGCGGGTATCCACGCCTACTTCCCGCTGGTTCACGATGCTCTTCTTGTGCCGGTGAATGTATTCCACCGGGTCTTCAATGGTGATGATGTGGCCGGCAGAGTTGCTGTTGCGATGGTCGATCAGTGCCGCCAGGGAAGTGGACTTGCCGGAGCCGGTTGCCCCTACAAACAACACCAGTCCCCGCTTGGTCATCACCACATCCTTCAGGATCGGCGGCAGGCCCAGGGCATCGGCGTTCGGGATTTCGGTCACGATGTTCCGCGCAACGATTGAAATCTCGTTACGCTGGCGGAAGATGTTGATCCGGAACCGGCCGACTTTCGGAATGCTGTAGGCCAGGTTCATTTCCAGTTCCTGGTCGAACTCGGCCCGCTGTTCTTCGTCCATGATCGACCAGGCTATATCCTTGATCTCGCCGGGCGCCAAAGGCGTGCGGTCAATGGGCTTCAGGGTACCGTGGAACTTGGCGCAGGGCGGAGCACCGGTGCTCAGGTAAAGGTCTGAGCCATCGTGCTTGGCCAGGATTTTCAGGTAGTCGTCAAAGCCCATCTCGTCTCCCGTTTTATCGGATTATGTGTTTGTGCATGTCTCTTGGTCGTGAACAATGCCTAGCAGGGCTGTTGCTGCCTGGCTAAGGTGCCGGCCAGACAAGCCCACCGCGCCGAGCACCCGACTGACCGGAAAGCCGGTGTCCAGCTGATGCAGGGTTTCATCCACCATGCTCACCGGTAATACGCTCCAGCCCAGCCCTACGCTGGCCATCATCTTGATGGTCTCCAGGTAGTTGGTGGGGATCTGCTGTTTGAGCGGAAGGTTGGCTTCCAGGAACAAACGGCTGACCGCCCGGTAGGTTGCGGTGGTGGTGTCGGGCAGCAGCGCGGGATATTGAGCCAGGTCTTTGAGACTGGCGTGGTTTCCCGCTGCGAGCTCATGTCCGGCGCCCACGACAAAGGCCATAGGATCAGACCACTGTTCGTATACCACGAACTCGCTGCCCATGCTGTCACTGAGTGTGACAAACGCCAGCTCTGCGTTACGTTTGAGCATTTGACTGTAAGCGGCATCGGACTCCATAAACTGGAGGTTGACGGTTACTTCCGGGTAGCCGCTGACCAACCGGCGCAGCCAGTTAGGGAGGTGGTGCAGGCCAATGTGGTGGCTGGCTATGATCTGCAGTTCGCCGCTGATGGTGCCTTCCTTGGTGGTAAGGGCAACCCGTGCATTGTGGATTTCATCCAGTATCCGGCGGGCGTGGGGGAGCAGGCGGGTGCCGGCGTCTGTAAGCCGGATTTCGCGGTGGCCGCGCTCTATAAGTTTTGTGCCCAGCTGGTTTTCCAGGGCAGCAAGGCGTTTGCTGATCGCCGGCTGAGTAAGGTGGAGGGTTTCTGCGGCTTCCGAGAAGGAGCCCTGGTCGACGATTGTCAGGAACGCTTTAAGTGAGTTCGGGTCCATAGCGAGCCTTCGGGGTTTGGTTTCAGGCGCAGAATATAGCGCATAACCAAGCGGCATGTTAACAATGAAAAAGATGAATTGAGGTTATGTCAGGCGGAAGAGTAAGATAGAGGCATCAAAGCAGAAACAGAAACCCCCAGAGAGTGAGAGAGAACCATGGCGGGCAAGACTTTATACGACAAGTTGTGGGACGACCATTTGGTCAAACAGCGGGACGACGGCTCCGCGTTGATTTACATCGACCGTCAGTTGCTGCACGAAGTAACCTCGCCGCAGGCATTCGAGGGCCTTCGTATTGCGGGTCGAAAACCCTGGCGGATTGATGCCAACATCGCGACACCGGACCATAACGTTCCGACCACCGATCGTGAAAAAGGCATCGATGGTATTGTGGACCCGGTGTCCCGTACCCAGGTTGAAACCCTGGACAAGAACT
>CAYUNQ010000073.1:0-4414 GCA_964446185.1 uncultured Marinobacter sp.
ACGCCGCCGGTTTTCGGGTTCATCAGGGTCACGCACATCACCGGGAACTGGCCGCCCAGGGAGGCATCCTTCACCAGTACCGGGAAACCCTGTTCTTCCAGGGCCTTGATGCCCTCAACAATCCCCGGGTACTTGGCCAGCACGCTCTCCGGCACATCAGGCAGGGCGATTTCGTTTTCGATGATCTCTTTCTTCACCGCCCGTTCGAAGATCTCCGACAGGCACTGTACCTGCGCTTCCTGCAGGGTGTTGCCGGCGCTCATGCCGTTGCTCAGGTACAGGTTCTCGATCAGGTTGGAGGGGAAGTAAACCGTTTCCCCGTCTGAGTGGCGCACGTAGGGAATACAGCAGATGCCCCGCTCTGGTGTGCCGGAGTTGGTGTCGTACAGGTGGGTGCCCAGTAGTTCGCCATCGGGGTTGTAGATGGTCAGGCAGTGGTCGTCCAGAATGCCGTCGGGCAATTCGCCTTCCGGACCCGGCTGGAACCATTTCTCGTTCGGGTAATGCACGAACTCACTGTTGGCGATGTCCTGGCCGAAGTACTGGTCGTTGTAGAAAAAGTTGCAGTTCAGTCGTTCAATGAACTCACCCAGGGCCGAGCACAGGGCGGCTTCTTTGGTAGCACCCTTGCCGTTGGTAAAACACATGTGGGCGGCGGTATCGCGCACGTGCAGGGACCACACGTGGGGCACAATATTGCGCCAGGAGGCAATTTCGATTTTCATGCCCAGGTCTGCCAATATGCCGCTCATGTTGGCAATGGTTTGTTCCAGCGGCAGGTCTTTGCCTTCGATGTAGGTGCTGGAGTCGCCGCCCGGGGCGGCCGTCAGCAGGGCCTGGGCGTCTTCATCCAGGTTTTCCACCACTTCAATCTGGAAGTCCGGGCCGGTTTGCACCACCTTTTTGACCGTGCAGCGGTCGATGGAGCGGATGATGCCCTGGCGGTCCTTGTCGGAGATGTCTTCCGGCAGCTCCACCTGGATTTTGAAAATCTGCTTGTAGCGGTTTTCCGGGTCTACAATGTTGTTCTGCGACAGCCGGATGTTGTCGGTTGGGATATCCCGGGCATTGCAGTAAACCTTCACAAAGTAGGCTGCACACATGGCGGATGAGGCCAGGAAGTAGTCAAAAGGGCCTGGTGCCGAGCCATCGCCTTTGTAGCGGACGGGCTGGTCTGAGATGACGGTAAAATCGTCAAACTTGGCCTCAAGCCTCAGGTTGTCGAGATAATTGACTTTGATTTCCATGGGCAGCTTACCGGATTCTGAAATATGAGCAGTTTACGCGGAATAGACGAGGTGATCCCCGATGCGCGGGATGGTCTCACAAAAACGGAACGGACGATACTTTACGTCCTGAGCGAGACCCAGAAAGAGTTGGGTGGCCGTCACGTGCCCACCGTGATGTTGTATGGCCGGGTGCTGGAGTACGTGAATATCAGCGAGGAAGAGCTGCACTTGTACCTGGATCGCCTGGGTGTGAAAGGAGGCGGGCTCTAGGGCTGGTGGGCGCTGAAGTCCCTCGGGTCCAGTCGATAATAGCCGCACATCGCCTTGTAGACCTCCGGCTGTGCCTCCAGCAGGTGTTCCGGTTGCTGAAAGAAGGTTTCCGTCAGTACCGCAAAGAACTCAGCGGGTTCAGTGGCTCCGTAAGGGTCAAGCCAGGGTTTATGGTGATGCTCAAGCCGGTGTTGCAGGTGGTCCCAGGCCTTGGTCATGGTTTCCTGCCAGTGCCTGGCTTGCTCGCCATACAGTGGTGGTGCGCCATCGGCGGTGCCGTCCAGGTAGTCCAGCTGGTGGGCGAATTCGTGAAGGATCACATTATGGGGGCCGTGTGGCTCAGCGATCGCGCTTTCGCACTCGCTCCAGGCCAGTACCACCCGGCCATGGGAAGACGCTTCACCGGCGCGAACCTGGTCGCTGTGGCTCACCACCAGGCCGTCGCTCTCAGTACCCTGAGCCCGGTAGACGTCTGGATAAACCAGAATACTCTGCACCTCGTCGTAGTCTGAAAACGGCCGCTCCAGAATCAGCAGGCAGGCTTGGCCGGCGATGGTCACGCGCACTCTGTCGTCTACCTCAAAGCCATCACAGCCGTAATAATCCTTTTCTGAGACAAACAGCTGCACCAGGCGCTCAAGCCGCTTTTGTTGCTGCGGTGCCAACCGTTTGTATGCAGGTACCTGCTTTTTCAGGTAGCTACGCCAGGGTTTGGGGAAGGGCTGCTGCAGTTCCCGCTTTCGTCGCCAGCTGCGGTAGAAAAACAGATAGAACAGCGAACCTGAAAGCAGCAGGATGGCGAATACGGTAAAGATCAGTTCAGGTGACATGGGCAGGCCTGGTTAGTGGTCATGGTTCAGTTTGTGCAACTGCAGGTCTTTTTCGAGCCGGTAGGTGTCGAAATCCCGGGCCAGGAACAGGTGGCCTTTGTAGTGTTGTAACGCCTCCGCCGCCAATTGATTAATATGGGGTGTGCCGCCAGGTACCGACTGGTAGCGGGAGCTGAAATGAGTCAGCACCAGGTTGGGCAGCTTTACGCTCTGGGCGAATCGGGCGACCTGCTGGGCTGAGCTGTGTTGGGGCCAGGGGCCGACTCGGTCGGCGATGTCCTGGGTGTAAGTCGCCTCGTGGATGAGTACATGAGTTCCCTGGCTGGCCTCTTTCAGAAGCTCCGGTGTGTCGTTATCGCCACCCACAATGATGCGCCGGGCGGTTCTGGGTATCTCCGTGTAGTCATCGCTCCGCAACAACCGGCCGTCATCCAGCAGCACGTCTTTGCCCTTCTGCAGATCGCCCCAGACCGGGCCAGCCTCTATGCCGTCCGCCGTCAGTTTCTCCGGCTTTAACTGGCGTTCCAGGTTTCGTTCGGTAAAAACATAAGCGCGACAGGCAACCCGGTGCGAAAGCGCCACGTTGGTAATGCCCACGTTGTCATCCTGCCAGTAAAAATCCGGCGCTTCGGAATTGATGAAATTCAGCGGATAACTCAGGGTCGAGTCGCTGTTATCGATGGTCGCTTCAATGAACCGCCGAACCTGGGGTGGGGCGATGATGTCCAGCGACTCTGTGCGGCCCAGCATGGAGGCACTGGTGAGCAGCCCGGGTAGTCCGAAGATGTGATCACCGTGAATATGGGTGATGAAAATGGCGCGCAACTGCATCACTGAATACCGTGTGCGCATCAGCTGGTGCTGGGTGCCTTCGCCGCAGTCGACCAGGTACCAGGGTTTGGGGCCGGACCGGCAAAGGGCCAGGCCGGTGACGTTCCGTGACCGGGTTGGTGTTCCGGCCGATGTGCCAAGGAAAGTAAATTCCATCGTGCCTCGTTTCGCGTTAATGTGCCCCCTGATCATACGAAACCCTGCTCTGAGATGATACGGAACCCATCATGTCTGAACTCGCAAACTACGAAAGCTTTAACATCGAAGTAAAAGACCACATCGCCCACGTACAGTTCAGCCGGCCTGAGGCGCTGAACTCCATGAACAAGGCGTTCTGGCTGGAGTTGCCCCGCTGCGTGCAGGATATCGAAGCCAACACCGATGCCCGGGTGATTGTGATCTCCTCCACTGGCAAGCACTTTTCCGCCGGTATGGACCTTGCCGTGTTCTCGGACCCGAAATCCGTCCCCATGAGCGGTGACCCCGGCCGCATGGCGGAGAACCTGCGCAGAGTCGTACTGCAGCTGCAGGACACCCTGAGCTCGCTGGAAAAAGTACGCCTGCCGGTGCTGGCGGCGGTTCACGGCGGCTGCATTGGTGGTGCGCTGGACCTGGTGTGTGCCGCTGACAGCCGTTACTGCACGGCCGATGCGTATTTCACCATCAAGGAAACCGAGCTGGGCATGACCGCCGATGTGGGCACCCTGCAGCGACTGCCCAAGCTGATGCCGGAAGGCGTAGTGCGTGAGCTGGCCTACACCGGCCGTAAGTTCGGCGCCGAAGAGGCCCAGCGCCATGGTTTCGTGAATACCGTTTACGAGACCCAGGAAGCCATGCTGGAAGGCGTGATGGCCATTGCTGCCCAGATTGCCGCCAACTCGCCGCTGGCGGTGACCGGCTGCAAGGAAATGATCAATTTCAGCCGTGATCACAGCGTGGAAGACAGCCTGAAGTACATGGCTACCTGGCAGGCCGGCATGTTCCGCCCCGGAGACATGATGAAATCCTTCCAGGCCAAGGCCCAGAAACAGGCTCCGAGCTACGATGCCCTGTTCCCGGTCAAGGATCTGTTCGACAACTGATCGATGACTGAGCGCCGCGGTCCCTCCATGCCTTCAACCGCCGCCCTGATGTTTCAGGGCGGTATTGGTTTGCTCGGGCTGCTGGCGGTCTGGTTGTTTGATATCCCGCTGATGTTGGGCGGCCTGAATATTGCTGAGGTTGCGCTTTGGGGTGGCTTGGGGGCGGCTGGCA
>CAYUNQ010000073.1:4424-10775 GCA_964446185.1 uncultured Marinobacter sp.
CCTATCTGGTACTGGTGTTGTTATCCCGGGTGCCCTGGCTTTTCCCGGATAATCTGAGCAGCCAGATGCAGGCGCTTTATAACTTTGCCGCCAGTTATCGCTGGCCGGTGCTTCTGGCTTTATCCGTGCTGGCAGGCGTGGGGGAGGAGTTGCTGTTCCGTGGTGCCATTCAGGGCTGGCTGCTGCAGCACACTGGCCCCTGGACGGCGGTTATTGCCGCTTCTGTGTTGTTTGGTCTGGTGCACTATGTGTCGTTCACCTACTTCGTGATGGCTACCGGCCTGGGGGCGGTGCTTGGTGCGGCTTACCAGTTCAGTCACAGCCTGGCGCTAGTCATGGTCTGGCATGCCTTGTATGACATGCTGGCACTGTATTGCCTGCTTCGTTATCCCCACTGGTTTGGTGTTCGCCCGCCCCAGCCCTGAACCAGCAGAGTTCCCACCTTCCACCCGCACGGGTATGCTTGCGCCAGTCTTTTCGGAGTAGATGGAATGCTCGAGAGTTACCTGACCGGTCTGCTGGTCTGTGGCGGGCTGATTGTGGCTATTGGGGCCCAGAATGCCTACGTACTGAGCCAGTCAATTCGCCGGGAGCACCATTGGTGGGCGGCGGGTATGTGCATGGTTTCCGATGTGCTGTTGTTTACCCTCGGCATGTTTGGCGTGAGTGCTGCCCTGATGGCGGCACCCCAGGCGCTGGAAGTCTTGCGCTGGCTGGGTGTTGCCTTTCTGGGCTGGCTTGCGCTGCAGGCATTTGTACGCGCAGGCCGCGGCCGGGCGGCATTGAAGGCCTCGGGTGATGTGGGGCGAAGCCTGAAGCGGGTTATCCTGACTACCCTGGCGGTGACCCTGCTTAATCCGCAGGTTTACCTGGACACCCTGTTGCTGATCCCCGCCGTGGGTGCCCAGCAGAGCAGTGCCGTGGCCTTCGTGGTCGGTGCCAGCAGCGCGTCGATTCTCTGGTTCGGTGGTCTTGCCTGGTTTGGCTCCAGGCTGGCACCGGTGCTATCCAAACCCGGTGCCTGGCGGGTGATTGATGGCGTTATTGGCCTGATGATGGCGGCTATCGCTTTACAGCTGGCCCTGGGTGGCCTTTGATGTCTCGCCGTTCTCCACTCGCTGCAGAAACGACCGGATATCGTCAAAGGCTTCTTCGGCTTCGGGTAACAGCGGTGTGAAGATGTGCCACACATGGACCATGTTCTGCCAGGTATGCAGTTCAACCGGTGAACCTTCGGCCCTGGCCTTTGCTGCATAGCGGGTGGAGTTGTCCAGCAGCATTTCTGTGGAGCTGGCATGGATCAGGGTTGGTGGCAGGCCATTCAGGTTGCCTCTTAGCGGCGAGGCCACCGGGTTGGTGGGTGAGATCCGGAACGCCGCCAGGGTGCCCCACCAGAGCACCGGCAAAGGAATCTTGGCGAGCCCGCCAAACACCGGCCCCAGCAGGGGATCGGTGCGGATGTTGTCACGGTTGCTGGGCGCAGTCAGGGTGAGGTCGGTGGAGGGCGACAGGGCAACGGCAGCATCCGCCTGGCGAACCCCATTGTCCCGAATCCAGGCCAGTAGTGACAGCGTGTGACTGCCTCCGGCAGAATCCCCCGCCACCACCATGAATTCAGCTTTCTGTTCACCGTCCGGGCCATGGTTCAGCAGCCAGCTATAGGCCTGGCGGCAGTCCCGGATACCATCCATATAGCGGTGCTCCGGCATCAGCCGGTAGTCGAGTGCAAACACCGCGGCATTAGCCAGTTGCGAGAACCGGTCGGTAATCGCCCGATGACTGCGGGGGCTGCCAGCGGCCCAGGCGCCACCGTGGATATACAGAACCCGCCGGCGGGTGTCCACGCCCGGTGCGATCACCCATTCTCCCCGGGGTTGGTCGTTGTGACGAATCTCTGAAGTGACTTCAACACCCTCACCCAGACTGTCCAGGTGATTCCTCAGGGCAATCAGCCGGGCCTTGCCTTTCAGTCCCTTTGATGCCCGGCCCATATCCTTGATGCGAGACAGCACTTGATCGTGGGCCGGGTTCGGAGCGACTTCCCGCACTGCCCAGTCTTCGCCATCGTAATCGGATAGATCGTGCACCCGAAACAGCAGAAAGGTGGCCACAACGATGAGAGCAACAACGGTTAGTAGAAACCAGAGCATAGGTTTTCCTTTTGGGGCCCTTTCACAAGGGAACTAGGCTGAAACGTTATTCGTACCATGGCAAAGCTTACAGGGGAACGTCATCTTGCAAATAGCCTATCGGGCCCGGGGCATCGCCGATACGTATGTTGCCCCCGGCAAGCTGATACATTCCAGGCGTTTTTTGTTATGTTATAACGCTTTTGAGGCCGCTCCGATGCCAGACCCTGTTCGCCCGATCCCCACCAACCTGATTCTTGGCTTTCTTGGTGTTGGCAAAACCACCGCAATCCTGGACTTGCTCCGGCAGAAACCGGAGGGAGAAGTCTGGGCCGTGCTGGTCAACGAGTTCGGTGAGGTAGGCATTGATGGCGCCATACTGGAAACCGAAGGTGCCGTGGTTCGCGAGATTCCCGGTGGCTGCATGTGCTGCGTTGCTGGGCTGCCGATGCAGATTGGCCTGAATCAGCTCATCGTCAGAGCCAGGCCTGACCGGCTGTTGATTGAACCGACGGGGTTGGGGCATCCGTCCCAGATTCTGGACACCCTGACCGGAGAGCACTATCAGAAGGTGCTTGCATTGGGCCCCGTGATAACCCTTGTTGACCCTCGTAAACTGGAAGACCCAAGGGTGCTGGAAAACGTCCAGTTTCGTGATCAGGTGGCGACGGCGGATATCCTGGTGGCGAATAAGACCGACCTGTGTACGGATGCGCAGGTTCGGGCCTTCGATGAATGGGCGGCGCAACTCCTGCCTGAACACCGACCGGTTTATCACACGCGGCAGGGACATCTGAATGCTGCCTGGCTCGATGGCAGGGCAGGCATGCCGGAGGTGTCTGCCCCCCATGCCCACCACCATCATCACGCCAAATCAGGCGAAGTTACGCCGCCACCGATCGATGAGATGCCCTGGCAGTTGGTTACCAACAAAGGGCAGGGGCACCACAGCATTGGCTGGCGGGTTCATCCGGAATTGATACTGAATGAAAATGCGGTGCTGGCGATGGCTATGGATGACCGGCTGTTGCGGTTCAAGGCGGTTATCCATACGGTGGATGGCTGGCGCGTGGTGAACGTTGTCGACGGGGCGGTATCCATACTGCCCTGCGAACCGCGAGAGTTCTCTCGCCTTGAGCTCATTGCAAACGAGGCTCTGGATGTGTCGGAACAGGACCGGCTTCTGCGTGAAGCGTCAGTCTGGCGCAATCTGTAATAGTTCAGTAAGTGAAGAAAGCCCGGCAAACGCCGGGCTTTCTGGTTCTGGCCTTAGTGGCCGTAGATGCGCATGGTGGTGTCTTGAACCACCAGGTTATCCATCATCACAGAACCGATAGTGGCTCCGCCTACCAGAACCTCACCGATGGAGATATCAGCTGCGAAAGTCTGCAGATCAATCGCCAGGGCGTCGCCGGTGCCACTCAGGCGGGTGTCCTTGTAGACATCCAGAATGATGTCCGCGCCCAGGGTCAACACGTTGGCATTACCGGCGTTACCCGCAAGGTCTTTGCCCATGTAGCCGGCACCGGTCATTTTGAAGTCGCGGATGCCGAGGCCCAGGAAGTCGATGTCAACGTCCAGGTCAGAGATACCCACCTTGGTATTCAGGGTCAGCTTATCGGTGGCGGTATCTACGCGGATGCCCACTTTGGTGAAGGCACCGACCATGTTGAAGTTGCTGGCCAGCACGGTGGAGTCGGTGTGGCCCTGCAGGGTCCACTCACCGGTGCTTACACCGAAGTCGATCGGAGCAGCAGTCAGCGGCGAAATGTCGATGTTGGCATCGCCGTCGTCCAGCACGTCGATGACGATGGCAATGTTGTCGATCAGGTTAGTCGTCGAGTCAAGCCCGAGCGCATCTCGGAAATCAGTGATTTCAGAGAACAGACCAGTGGTGTTCGCACCACCAATAGAGATGTCTTTGATAGACAGTGAGCCTTCATCGGTGTAGATGAACTCGCCGATGTCGACACGGGTTTCCAGTTCGATGGTCACACCGGCCTGGCCGGTGATGCTGCCCATCTGGGCGTCATCGATGGGTTTAAGGTCGGCTTGGGCGGCAAACGGAAGGCTTGCCATAGCTAGCACTAACGCGGATTTTTTCAGGCTTTTCATTCTATCGTTCCTTTTTTTTGTCTTGTTTTCTTTTCTTTCCTGGTTCGGGCTACAGCCGGCGGATGCCGGCTGTAGCCCTTTCCGGCGAGGCCGGAACTTTTAGAACTGAGGAGTCAGGTCCAGGTTGATGGTGTTGCCCGGGCCAGACATGAACTGGTTGAGCAAGCTGGTCAGCAGACCGCAGTTTTCCAGGGCTGGCAGGTCGTATACACCGCTCACTGCACCGCCAGTCGCGGGCGAGAAGTTGGCGCCGTCTACGGACTTCAGCTGGATGTTAACCGGCTCGCTGGTGCGGCACCGGTCGCCACCACCAATACGCAGTGGCAGGAAGCCGATCTTGATAGCTACCTTGGGCACTTTCACGTACAGCGGGGAGTTTGCAGTCAGCTTGCCATCGATCAGGGAGCCCGTAGTGATACCGGCCTGCTCGAATTCAACATTGGCAGAGGCATTGATCTTGCTGAACAAGATCTTGATAGAGAAGTTGCCCGACGTTGGCAGAACCTGGGTGTCGGCTTCGAAGGTACCGGTAGCCAGGTCCAGCAGGGTGGCGATAGAGCCAGTCAGGGGCAGGGTGCCGCCAGTGCCGGCGATCAGCGTGGAGCCGTTCAGGCCCAGCAGCAGTTCAAGGGGCGGAACCTCACCGGTGGCCTCTTCGAAGGACTCAGCCCGCACCGGAACAGTTACCGTAGCGTTTTCATCGTCGCTGGAGTTCACAACCAGGGCAGCGTTGTAAACACCAGGCGCGCCGGCAGCAAAGCTCACATCAACAGAACAGCTGGCGCCTGCGGCAACGGTAGTACAGTTGTTGGTTTGCAGGAAGTCAGCGGCATTGGCGCCTGTCAGGGCAATGCTGTTGATTTGCAGGGCGGCATTGCCGTTGTTAGCAACAGTCACCTGTGCAGATTTGCTGGTGCCAGATAGTACGCGACCGAGGTCAACAGAGCCCGGTGTTACCGCAATTTCCGGTGTGGGTGCCAGAGTTCCGCGTCCAGACAGGGCAACATCGATGCTGGGGTTGTCAGCGTCGGTTGACTCGATGGTCAGGGTAGCGTTGCGTGTGCCATCGGTGCTGGGTGCGAAAGTGACATTAACCGCGCAGGAAGCGGCCGGTGCGAGGCTGGAGCCACACTGGTTATTCAGGGTGAAGACATCAGCATCGCTGCCGCTGATGGCAATGTTGTTCAGACCCAGGGCCGCACTGCCGGTGTTGGTGATGGAGACGGACTGCTGAGCGCTCAGGCCGGCCTGTACGGCACCGAAGGCCAGTTCGTCAGAGCCTACGGTAATGCGCGGAGTTTCCACGACTTCACCGCCAACGATGATGGTCTGGAGCAGGTTGTCCTGACCCGGCAGCTGAACACAGTCTGTCAGGATCTCACCAATAGGAGCCGGGGCAATGGCACCGCTTGCGGTACGTGCGACCAGGTCCAGGGTCAGGGCGCCAACCCGAATTTCGTTTGCGCCGATGTCATCAGCAGTAAACAGGTGCTCTGGCGAACTGCCCTGGGCAGGTACATTGAACTCGCCTGAAACTTCCGGAATCGCAGTTGAGGGAATGTCGAGAGTAACAATCTGCTCTACGGTACGGCCCGGAGATGTAACGGTGTTGTAGCTGGTAGCCACGCCTGTGAGGGTTGTAGACTGCACCAGCTTCAGGCCGGTGCGGGCGTTGTCGTTGACCACGGTGATGGCGTCGACGGTGAACGGAGCAAGCACATCACCCACAGATGCTGTTGACGGGATGTTTGCACTGATGGTGGCCCGGATGGGCTGGGTGCCGATCAGCGGGAACGGACATTCGAAGGCCAGTTCGGTAGAGACCTGTTCAGCCGCCGCGTTCGATGCGCCGCCGGCCATCAGAGCCGCTGCCGCAATGGCGGGACCGAGCTTGCGAACGCTCGTGTTGAGGTTCCTGAGTTTCATGAGTTCGTCCTCTGTGTATCTTATTTGTTGTAGTTGGGGTTGCAGACGACACCGATTAGGACTGCTCGATCGGACTTGCAAAGATCCCGTGCCATACGCGTAAACGCATGAGTGCAGGGTTATTAGACGGGTAGTGGTGCTGCCAGTCATTGCTTGTGGCGGCGCCATTTTTGTCTTAAGC
>CAYUNQ010000074.1:0-2957 GCA_964446185.1 uncultured Marinobacter sp.
CGGAAAACTCCCTACAACCCGACATCATCCAGTGAAGTCTCCGCCAGCTTAAGCAGATCGGTATTGCGCTCTTCCCGGCGGCCGATACTTTCAATGTAGTATTCCAGCGATGTCAGAGCATCTGCCAGAGCCTCCAGAACCTGCGAAACCGGAGCTTCACGGGCCTCCAGCAGCCGCTCCTGAATGGAGGCAGCAACACGGGCAATCACATCGGCGGCCTGCGGATCATTGACCATGACCAGGCCACCCCAGATGCTCCGCAATGTTCCGGGCAGGTTTGCCAGGTGCAGCTTGTCGTAGTCAGACTCGATAAACGCGGTAATCGCTCGCTTGGCCAAGGTCAGTGCACTGCGGGCTTCTTCCGCCACAACCCAGATGGCCTCTTTCAGGTATACCGACTCTTCAGCTTTACGTTCACTGGTGGCCAGGGCATCGGTTTCGGAGGTAATGCCACGGGACACAATCTGCATCACCGCATTTTCCACACCGAGCACCGAGTCTGCCAGGCGGTACAACTCCTCTTCCTCGGGCAGCCGGTTTTCTTCTTGCCACTGGCGCAACTTACCGGCTTCTTCCCGGGCAACACCGGCCAGCCGGTTCAGGTCAAGCATGACCAGGGTGTTGGCCAGTCGCTCAAGAGACTCGGCAATAGACACCAGCTCAGCCAGGTCTGGCTCAATACCCCGCTCGATGATATCCAGCTTGTCTTTAAGCTGGTTCAGCTCTTCCTGCAACGCTTCAGACAAGGATTTGAGCACATCGGTCCCGGGGCCATACAAGCGCCGGGAGTGGGCGTCGAGCAGTGAGTCCGGAAAATCAGACGGCGCCAGCTGCCAGGCCGCCAGCACCCGGGTAACTTCCGGATTGCCGGAGCCGCTGCTATAGAGTAGGTAGACAAGGTCACGGATCAGCGAATCCGGGGCATCCTTGGCGGTGGCCACCTTGCCTACATAAACCAATTCACGGGCGTATTTTTCAATTCGCATCAACAGCCGCTTGCGGGCCTTGCTGAAGCCCATGGCACGGTCGAGCATGGTATCTGCCACCGTTGCCAGAAGGCACCACATCTGCCCCATGGGTGCACCCTGACACAGGCGCGCAAAGCCACGGGCCGAGCGGGCAATCAGCTTCTTGCTGACAACTTCGTTCTTTTCACGGAGTACGCCAAGCAATGCCACCTGAAAGGTCAGGCGCATACGCCGGGCCAGGATTTCATATTCGTTTTCGCCGCCATCCAGGGGCTGGAGGGCCAGGCCGACACAGAAGTCCGGCCTTTCCTTGACATCAAGATCAAAAAAGCAGGATTCAGGATAGGGTTTTTCCCGCCGCGCCTCGCGCAGTTCGTTAATAACGGGAAGCAGCAGTTCCGGATGGTCTGCCCGTTGCTGATGGTAGTATTCCACGTAACGGCGGAGGATAAACAAGGCGCCGTTGAGGGTGGTCAGCAAGATATTCTTGTCGTCGTTGGCGCCCACGGGCACATCGTTGGCCAGGCTGACAGCCTCCTGACACAACAGAGTGCCACCCCTCAGCTCCACCAGAAGGAAAATGCCGCGGAGCTGGTTCAGGTAATCGACACAGTTTTGCAGGTCTTCGCCGCTCTCGCGGTTCTCCTGAAAGCGTTCAAGGCTGGCCTCGGCCTGCTTGATGGTCTGTTCGATTTCGCTTTTGACCAGATCAAACGACTGCGATTTCGTCGCCAGAGACGATTGAACCATAAACGCTTCCTGTTTCCTTACAAAGAATAATCTGTTACCAAAAAAACTGGTGAACTTCCCATTACTTATAACACAGAATTCAAGTACCTCAAGAAAGCCAGTGTGTAACATTTAGTACACCCTGACCCAGTTCTCATTCTGTTCCCTGCAACTTGCTCCACACCGTTTCACCGGCCTGTTTTTCCATCATTGCCATAAACGCTTCGTGGGCCTGGGCTTCTTCCTCGCTGGGCCGGATTACGGTCAGCGGGTCACGCCCCGCAGCAATCCGCCGCAGTCCGCCGGCACTGCCGTCATCGCCTGCACCGCTATCAAGGGAGAGTGCAGTCTGGCCACCGGTCATCAACAGGTAGACGTCGGCCAGGATTTCGGCATCCAGCAGAGCGCCGTGCAGCTCCCGGTTACTGTTGTCGACACCGTATCGTTTGCACAGGGCATCGAGGTTATTCTTCTGGCCCGGATGCTTGGCCCGGGCAATGGCCAGCGTATCGACAATGCCGCAGTGGTCAGCTGTTTTACGGGCGGCCTTCAGGCGGGCGAATTCGGCATCCATAAAGCCGACGTCGAACGCTGCGTTATGGATAACCAGCTCCGCGCCCTTGATGAATTCGAAGAATTCGTCTGCAATGTCTGCAAATTTTGGTTTGTCGACCAAAAATTCGTTGGTAATACCGTGAACCGATATGGCCTCGGCCTCAACTTCACGCTCAGGGTTGATGTATACGTGGTAGTTCCGGCCGGTCAGTTCCCGCTCCACTACCTCAACGCAACCAATCTCGATGATGCGGTGGCCGTCATTCGGGTCAATACCCGTAGTTTCGGTATCCAGTACGATCTGTCTCATTGCTTACCTTCAGAATTACACATCAGGAACACGCTGATCGCCCGCCGCCTAACCGGCAGACAGTTCAGCAACACCACGATTGGCCAGTTCATCTGCCAGTTCGTTATCCGGGTGGCCGGAATGCCCTTTCACCCAGTGCCAGCTTACCTTGTGCCGGGCGGCTTCAGCATCAAGCTCCTGCCAGAGGTCGGCGTTTTTTACCGGTTTCTTCGCCGAATTTTTCCAGCCGTTGCGCTTCCACCCGGCCATCCATTCGGTGATGCCTTTACGGACGTATTGGGAATCGGTGTACAGTTCCACCTCGCATTCCCGCTTCAACGCCCTCAAGCCCTGAATGGCGGCCATCAGCTCCATACGGTTATTAGTCGTGGCTTTTTCGCCGCCGGACAATTCCC
>CAYUNQ010000074.1:2967-10762 GCA_964446185.1 uncultured Marinobacter sp.
TACGGTTATTGGTGGTTTGCGCCTCTCCGCCGTGCATGGTTTTGCAGGCATCGCCGTACCGCAACAACACACCCCAACCGCCGGGTCCCGGGTTACCCTTACAGGCGCCATCGGTGAACATCACTACCTTGCCGGCCATTCATGCTCCTGAACTTTTTTGCTGTTTCTTTACTGTGCCCGCCCCTGTACTGGCGCAAGTTCCATGGGAGCCGACCGCACCCGGCAGCGATATAACGCCGGTTTTGCGCCAGGGCACCCGCCGCTGTAGCCGGGCATAGACACGTTTGCGGGCAAGGATACAGTAATAGGCTCCAACTGGCAGAAAATGTCCGTGACAATCACGGGAGTTACTCTGCCGGCTTATATAGTTTCCTTTCCGCTGAACCGGTACCGTGCAGAAGTAGGTCGCCGTACTTTCAAGCTGGAACCCCAGCAGCCTTAACCAGTCTTCCATTCTCGCCCGCAAAAGGAATCGACCACCCCAGGGGCCGGCCTGGTTACGGGAAACCAGCTTGCGCACCCCCCACAGGCTGATCGGGTTAAAGCCCACAATGGCCAGGTTGCCCTCGCCCCGCAGCACTCGGGCAGACTCCCGAACCACCTGATGAGGGTCCGGCGAAAAATCCGCTGTGTGATGCAGAATCACCAGATCCATGGAGTCCCCCGGAAACGGAAGTTCATCTGCATCGCATACCGCAACACCGTCTGGCATATTCGGATGCCAGCCGGGTGTGGTGATGATTTTCTGGGAGAAATCGGTACCGCTCGCCAGTGGCAGCCGGTGGCTAAGCCCTACCTGCAATTGCCGTGCGCCGGTCAGCCCGGACAGCTTGTGATCCAGCACCCGCCTCTGACTGGCCAGAAGTGCGCGGCCGAGCGGGGTCTGGATCCAGCGCTCGAAACTTTCATGCCGGGCTGAATAATCAATAGGCTGTGTACCTTTCACCAGGTTTTCTCCACCTTTACCAGCCATGCTCCGGGCCGGATTTACGGGCGCGCTTCTTGGGATGACAGCACCGTTGCATTATCATAACAGGCACATTCATTGAGCACATGGGGTCTCCATGTTCAGTATTCACCCTATTCCCGCGTTTTCAGACAACTATATCTGGTGCCTGGCTGACCAGAGCACCTGCAAGGCACTGATTGTTGACCCGGGCCAGGCTCAACCGGTCATAGATTACCTGACACGCAACAACCTGACCGCCGACACCATTCTGGTTACCCACCATCACCCGGATCACGTGGGCGGCGTCAAAGCCCTGCAACAGGCCTGGCCGGATGTCCGTGTGGTCGGGCCGGCCGAATCCCCGTTCAAGGGCAGCAATCATCCGGTCCATGCCGGTAAAGAGGTTATCTGGCAGGGGCTGAGCTTTGATGTCTTGGCCGTGCCTGGGCACACCCTGGATCATCTGGCTTATTTCTGCGCCACACAGGTTGACGGCAAACCGGTCCTGTTTTGTGGAGACACCCTGTTTGTTGGCGGTTGTGGCCGCTTGTTCGAAGGCACTGCCGGGCAGATGTATCAGTCCCTGAACACACTCAGGGACCTGCCCGGGGAGACTGCCGTGTATTGTGCCCATGAATACACCATGGCGAACCTGCGCTTTGCCCGCAGCTGGCTGCCCGACGACCAGGCCCTGGCGGATTTCGAGCAGCAGTGCCAGGCACGCCGGGATCAGGGCCTGCCCACCGTGCCCTCTACCATTGCCGCCGAAAAAGCGCTGAACCTGTTCCTGCGCTGGGACGATCCGGCCGTGGCTGAAGCCGCCCACCGGTACTGCGCCGAGCACGGCTTACCCTCCGGCTCGGAAAGCGAAATCTTTGCGGCAGTCCGGCACGGAAAGGATCATTTCTGATCCTTTCCGGCGCAGCCGGTTAACAGTTCTTGTCACAGCTGTAACACGGGTCTTCTTGACCACTACAAACCGGCTTTCTTAGAATCCATGCCGACTATCGACCGTAACCTGTCAATTCTGCCGGCATTTTTTACATGACGCTGCCGGCATCACGTGGAAGTTTTTTTATGCCGGTCAAACGTATTTCTTACGTCCTGTTCGCCTCTACCCTGCTCACGGCCTGCAGTAGCAGCCAGATTATGGAGAACTGGAACTCCCCATCAGCCTGGTTCGGACCAGGCACTTCTGAAGATCACAGCAACCCGGTAGATTCCGAACGAGTAGTGGTTGCTCGCGGAGACGAAGCACTGAAGGCATCCGTTGCCGCCGGTAACGGGGACGACACAGCCGATGCACCGCTGGATGAAGCCATATCTCCGGAACTCCGGGCCAAAGTGAAAGACGCCCGTCAGAAACTGGACACCCCGGACACCCGGGACAACGCTACCGCAGACAACAACGACCTTTGGGCGCGCATGCGGGCGGGCTTCACCATGGATCATTCGGTGGACAACGCCCGGGTGCAGGCCCAACTGGACTGGTACGCGCGCCACCCAAACTACATCAACCGCGTTGTAGAACGGGGCTCCCGCTACCTTCACCATATTGTTGAGCAGACCGAGGCCCGGGGCCTGCCTGCCGAAATGGCACTGCTGCCCATTGTCGAGAGTGCCTTTGATCCTTTTGCCTACTCCCATGGCCGGGCAGCAGGACTCTGGCAGTTTATCCCTTCTACCGGCAAGTATTTCGGCCTGACCCAAAGCTGGTGGCACGATGACCGCCGTGACGTGCTGGAAGCGACGGATGCTGCCCTCACTTACCTTGACCGGCTTGCCAAGCGCTTTGACGGTGACTACACCCTGGCACTGGCCGCCTACAATGCCGGCGGAGGCACCGTATCCAGCGCCATGCGCCGCAACCGCAACGCCGGCAAACCGACCGACTTCTGGTCACTGTCCCTGCCCACAGAAACCCGGCACTATGTGCCCAAGCTGATCGCGCTGGCGAAGATCTTCGATGACCCTGAAGCTTACGGCGTCGAACTTCCGAAACTTGCGAACGAACCCTATTTCGACGTGGTTGAAACTGGCTCCCAGCTGGACCTGGCCCAGGCTGCAGAACTTGCCGGCGTTGATATTGACGAAATTTACCTGCTGAACCCTTCCTATAACCGCTGGGCCACAAATCCCGATGGCCCCCACCGGTTGCTGGTTCCAAAACAGAATGCCGACAGCTTCCGGCAGGCTCTGGCGAATTTCCCCAAAGAGCAGCGGGTGTCCTGGCAGAACTATACGGTACGCCAGGGCGACAACCTGAACGCCATTGCCCGCCAGTTCGGCACAACAACCCAGGTAGTACGGCAGGTCAATAAACTTAACTCTGACATGATCCGCATCGGCCAGCAGTTGCTGATTCCGTCTTCATCTCGCGGTGCAGATGCCTACGCCCTGAGCCAGTCCCAGCGCTTACAACGCACCCAATCCCGCGAGCGTGATGGCAACAAGGTGTCCTACACGGTTCGCCGTGGCGACACCTTCTGGGACATCGCCCGTGAGCACCGGGTGTCGGTGCGTGAAGTGGCGGCCTGGAATGGCATGGCGCCCGGAGATCCGCTGATTCCCGGCAAAAAACTGGTGATCTGGTCAAAAACCGCCCAACCCACGGTAGCATCCGCCAACCCGGCCCGAAACCAGGCCATGGTGCGTAAGGTGGGTTACCGGGTCCGCAGTGGCGACTCTTTGTCTGCGATTGCCAGCCGGTTTTCGGTGAATGTGCGGGACATCGCATCATGGAACGATCTTAATACCAACCGTTATCTGCAACCCGGACAAAGTCTGGTACTCTACGTTGACATCAGAAACAGCCCTTAACGTGCGAGAACCATGACAAAAACACGGAAAGCCGCCTCTTCACTGACCAGTCTGTTTACTTCACTGGCCCTGATGGCCGCCTCCGCAACCAGCGTTGCGGACGATCAGGCAGCTTCAACCCCGGCTCCCGTGCACGGCATTGCCATGCACGGCGAGCTGAAATATCCGGAAAACTTCAGCCATTTTGACTACGTCAATCCGGACGCCCCGAAAGGTGGCACCCTGCGGATGTCTGTGGTCGCCAACGGCTTTGACAGCTTTAACCCGTTCGTTATTCGCGGGGTGGCCGCCGCAGGCGTAAGCACCTACGTTTATGACTCGCTGCTTGAATCCTCCTCCGATGAGCCCTTCTCAGAATACGGCCTGATCGCCGAAAGCGTGGAAGTGCCCGACGATCGCAGCTATGTAACCTTCAACCTCCGGGAGCAGGCCCGCTTCCAGGATGGCGAACCCATCACCGCTAAAGACGTCGAATTCTCCTACCGGGTACTCACCACCAAGGGCCATCCTTTTTACCGGAACTACTACGCCGACGTTCGTAAAGTGACCGTTGAAAGCAGCCACCGTATCCGCTTTGACTTCGGCGACACCGAGAACCGCGAACTGCCATTGATTCTCGGACAAATGCCCGTTTTGCCTGCCCACTTCTGGGCCGACCGGGAATTCGAGGGTAGCGGCCTGGAAGTTCCGGTAGGCAGCGGCCCCTACCGCATCGACAGCTACGATGCCGGGCGGTCCATTACCTATAAGCGGGTTGATGATTACTGGGCAGAAGATCTGGGCATCCGCAAAGGCCGGTTCAACTTCGACCGCATCAAGTATGAATACTACAACGATGACACCGTAGCCCTGGAGTCATTCAAGGCTGGCAATTTCGACTTCCGGGTTGAAACCTCTGCCAAGAACTGGGCCACCGCCTACACCGGCCGCGGGTTCGACAATGGTGATATCACCCAGGAAGCCATTGAACACCACCGCCCCAGTGGCATGCAGGGATTTGTCCTGAACACCCGTAAAGATGTGTTCAAAGACCCGAAGGTGCGTCAGGCGCTGGCCTACGGATTCGACTTTGAATGGGCCAACCGCAACCTGTTTTATGACCAGTACACCCGTACAAACAGTTATTTCGAGAACAGTGAACTTGCCTCCTCCGGCCTGCCTTCGGGCCGGGAGCTGGACATTCTGGAACCCTTCCGGGCTCAGCTGAACCCGGCGGTATTCACAGAACAATACACACCACCCGGCACCGCGAACGGCACTTCCATGCGCGACAACCTGCGTACCGCCATGTTGCTGCTCAAAGAGGCAGGGTACAGTGTCCGCAACGGCAAGATGGTACATGAAGAAACCGGCAAACCCTTGGCGTTCGAAGTGCTGCTGTTCCAGAAGAGCTTCGAGCGGGTGGTGCTGCCCTTCCGGCAGAACCTTGAGCGCCTCGGCATAGAGGTTTCCGTTCGCCTGGTAGACAGCAACCAATATGTGCAGCGGGTTCGTAATTTCGACTATGACATGATCACCCAGGTGCTGCCCCAGTCGGACTCCCCGGGCAATGAGCAACGGGAATACTGGCATTCGAGCAACGCTGACGCTGCAGGCTCCCGCAACTACATGGGCGTGAGTGATCCGGTGGTGGATCAGCTGATCGACATGGTTATCCAGGCGCCAGACCGGGAAGAGCTGGTACACCGGGTACGGGCCCTGGACCGGGTACTGCTGCACGGCCACTATGTGATCCCCCACTGGCACTTGACCAAAGACCGGGTAGCCTACTGGAACAAACTGCAGCGCCCTGTGGTCACACCGAAGAACGGTATCGACCTGAACAACTGGTGGGTCAAACCCTGACCCGCCGGCTTATTCCATTGCAGTAATGAAAGGACTCCTCCCCTAGATGGGCATTTACATTCTCCGGCGGCTGGCCCTGATTATCCCTACCCTGGTAGGGATTATGTTGCTTAACTTTATCATTGTGCAGGCAGCCCCCGGTGGCCCCGTTGAACAGCTGATCGCTGAAATGGAAGGCCACGGCGGCAGCGCCCTGGCCCGGGCCGGCGGTGGCGACACCGGCGGTGAAGTGGCCTCTGGCTCTACCGACAGCCGGGGCTCCCGGGGCCTGCCACCGGAACTGCTGAAAGAAATCGAAGTGATGTACGGTTTCGACAAGCCAGCCCACGAACGCTTTCTGATGATGCTGAAGGACTATGCCACCTTCAACTTCGGCGAATCCTTTTTCCGGGACCGCACAGTCATTGAGCTGATTATCGACAAGATGCCGGTTTCGATCTCGCTGGGCCTCTGGTCTACCCTGATCATCTACCTGATCTCCATTCCCCTGGGCATCCGCAAGGCGGTCTCCGACGGCTCCCGGTTTGACGTCTGGACCAGTTCCGCCATCGTCATCGGCTACGCCATCCCCGGCTTCCTGTTTGCCATACTGCTGATCGTGCTGTTCGCCGGCGGCAGTTACTTTGACTGGTTCCCGCTCAGGGGCCTGACCTCACCCGACTTTGAACAGATGAACTGGTACCAGAAAGTCGGCGACTACTTCTGGCACCTGGCCCTGCCGGTAACCGCCAACGTAATCGGTGGTTTTGCCACCCTGACCTTGCTCACCAAGAACTCGTTCCTCGATGAAATCGGCAAGCAGTACGTGGTCACGGCCAGGGCCAAGGGCCTCGAAGAAAAACAGGTGCTTTATGGCCACGTATTCCGCAATGCCATGCTGATTGTAATTGCCAGCCTGCCCGGAGTGCTGGTGTCGCTGTTCTTCACCGGCTCCCTGCTGATTGAAGTTATCTTCTCCCTCGACGGGCTCGGCTTGCTGGGCTTTGAAGCGGCCCTCAACCGCGATTACCCGGTGATCTTCGGCACCCTGTACATCTTCACCCTGATGGGGCTGATCCTGAAGCTGATCAGCGACATCACTTACGTGCTGGTAGACCCCCGCATCGACTTTGAAAGCCGGGAGGGCGCGTAATGCTGACCCTCTCCCCCATCCAGCAACGCCGGCTCAGGAATTTCCGGGCAAACAGGCGCGGTTACTGGAGTCTCTGGCTGTTTCTGCTGTTGTTCGGGCTGTCCCTGGCGGCCGAGCTGATCGCCAATGACAAGCCCCTGATGGTGTCCTATCAGGGCGACTGGTACTTCCCGGTAGTACAGAACGTACCGGAGGAAACCTTTGGCGGCTTCCTGCCCACCGAAGCAGACTACCGGGATGATTTTATCGCCGGGGAAATCAACGCTAACGGCTGGATGATCTGGCCGCCGATCCGCTTCAGCTACAACACCATCAATTACGACCTGGATGTACCGTCACCAGCGCCCCCCAGTGCCGAGAACTGGCTGGGTACCGATGACCAGGGCCGGGATGTGGCCGCCCGCGTTATCTACGGTTTCCGAATTTCCGTGGTGTTCGGCCTGACCCTCACCATCGCCAGTTGTATTGTGGGCGTGATCGTCGGGGCCATTCAGGGCTACTACGGCGGCAAGGTTGACCTGTTCGGCCAGCGGTTTATCGAAATCTGGTCCGGGCTGCCCATGCTCTATCTGTTGATTATCCTGTCGGCTATTGTGCAGCCCAATTTCTGGTGGCTGCTGGGCATTATGCTGCTGTTCAGCTGGATGGGATTGGTGGATGTGGTGCGCGCCGAGTTCCTGCGGGCACGTAACTTCGAGTACGTGAAGGCCGCCCGGGCCCTGGGCCTGGAAAACCGGCACATCATGTTCCGGCACATATTGCCCAACGCCATGGTGGCCACCCTCACTTTCCTGCCCTTTATCCTTACCGGCGCCATCACCGGCCTTACGTCACTGGACTTTCTGGGGTTCGGTCTGCCGTCCGGCTCACCCTCACTGGGTGAGCTGATTGCCCAGGGCAAGTCCAACCTGCACGCACCCTGGCTGGGTATTTCTGCGTTCGTCTCCCTGTCTGTCATGCTGACCCTGCTGGTGTTTACCGGAGAAGCCGTGCGTGATGCCTTCGACCCGAGAAAGAACTGATATGAGCGAAATACTGAACATCTCGGG
>CAYUNQ010000075.1:0-10705 GCA_964446185.1 uncultured Marinobacter sp.
GCGTGAAGCCGTAGAGAAAACCGGTGCAGAAGCTACCGTTATCTATGTTCCGGCTCCGTTCTGTAAAGACGCCATCATTGAAGCGGCCGATGCCGGTATTCAGCTGATCGTCTGTATCACTGAAGGTATCCCGACCATCGACATGCTGTACGCCAAAGAATACGTTGATCGTAAAGGCGTTCGCATGATCGGCCCGAACTGCCCGGGCGTAATCACCCCGGGTGAGTGCAAGATCGGCATCATGCCTGGCCATATCCACCTGAAGGGTAAGGTTGGCATCGTATCCCGTTCCGGCACCCTGACTTATGAAGCCGTCAAGCAGACGACTGACTACGGTTTTGGCCAGTCTACCTGTATCGGTATCGGTGGTGATCCGATTCCTGGCTCCAACTTCATTGATATTCTGAAGCTGCTGCAGGAAGATCCGGAAACCGAAGCCATCGTCATGATCGGTGAAATCGGTGGTACTGCCGAGGAAGAAGCGGCTGCGTTCATCAAGGAGAACGTAACCAAGCCTGTGGTTTCCTACATTGCCGGTGTTACTGCACCTCCTGGCAAGCGTATGGGCCACGCGGGCGCCATCATCTCTGGTGGTAAGGGTACTGCAGACGAGAAGTTTGCTGCCCTGGAAGACGCCGGTGTTAAAACCGTGCGCAGCCTGGCCGAAATCGGCAAGGCCCTGAAGGAAGTGACTGGCTGGTAAGCCACCTCACAATCTTCACCAAAACCCCCGGATTCGAAAGAATTCCGGGGGTTTTGCGTTATGGCTACACGGTTTTGTCGGTGTTCGCTTAACGCCGGCGGGCTGTTAAGACTATAATGCCCGGTCAGCCTGATTTACGAGGCCGCATTTTCGTGGCAAACCAGGCCCTTATAAACAGAAAGAAGGAGTTCGTGCTTTGAGTTCTGTCGATTCCCAGCAAAGAGTGTTGTCCGGCATGCGTCCGACCGGCAAGCTGCACCTCGGCCACTACCATGGTGTGCTGAAAAACTGGGTCAAGCTCCAGCATGAGTATGAGTGCTTCTTCTTCGTAGCGGACTGGCACGCCCTGACCACCCAATACGACGACACCTCCGGCATCGAGCAGAGTGTGTGGGATATGGTGATCGACTGGCTGGCCGCCGGCGTGAACCCTGGTTCCTCCACCATGTTTATCCAGTCCCAGGTTCCGGAGCATGCCGAGCTGAATCTGCTGCTCTCCATGATCACGCCGCTGGGCTGGCTCGAGCGGGTGCCGACCTACAAGGAACAGCAGGAAAAACTGCGGGAGAAAGACCTGGCGACCTACGGTTTCCTGGGCTACCCGCTGCTGATGTCTTCAGACATCCTGATGTATCGTGCGGGTAAGGTTCCGGTTGGTGCTGACCAGGTATCCCACGTAGAAATCACCCGGGAAATTGCTCGCCGCTTCAATCATATCTATGGCCGTGAGCCTAATTTCGAAGAGCTCGCTGAGGCAGCCATCGTCAAGATGGGCAAGAAGAACGCCAAGCTCTACCGCACCCTGAAAAAGCGTTATCAGGAAGGGGGCGATGTAGAAGCTCTGGAAACCGCCCGGGCCCTGCTGAAAGAACAGCAGAACATTTCGTTGGGCGACCGCGAACGCCTCTACGGTTATATCGAAGGAGGCGGCAAGGTTATTCTGCCAGAGCCGCAGCCGCTGCTGACTCCGGAATCCAAGATGCCGGGGCTGGACGGCCAGAAAATGTCCAAGTCATACAACAACACCATCGGACTGCGCGAAGAGCCGGACAGCGTGGCTCAGAAAATTCGCACCATGCAGACTGACCCGCAGCGGGTGCGCCGTACCGACCCTGGCGAACCGGAGAAGTGCCCGGTCTGGGGTATGCATAAGGTCTATTCTGATGTAGCTACCTGCCAGTGGGTTCAGGAAGGTTGTCGCAGTGCCGGTATCGGTTGCCTTGACTGCAAGAAACCCCTGATTGATGCCATTATTGAAGAGCAGAAGCCGCTGCACGAGCGGGCAAAGGAGTATGAGGGCAGCCCGGACCTGGTGCGCTCCATACTTGAGGAAGGGCGGGAACATGCCAGGGATGCTGCTCGCGACACCCTTGAAGAAGTGCGTGCGGCTATGGGGCTCAGTTACCGCTGAGCCAGGCCGGGAAAAACCGACCAGAGGTGGATGAAGGTATGACGGACGAAACCACGGAAGTGGCTGACGCCCCCGCAGACCTCCCGGTGCAGGAGCCCTTGGCACTGGTATCTGGCAAGCCTCTGGTGGACCTGCCCAAAGACCTCTACATCCCACCGGATGCGCTGGCGGTTTTTCTCGAGGCCTTTGAAGGGCCGCTGGATTTGCTGTTGTACCTCATCCGTCGCCAGAATATGAATATTCTGGATATCGATGTCAGTGAGATCACCCGGCAGTACATGGATTACATCGGCGCGGTGGAGTCCATGCGCTTTGAACTTGCTGCAGAATATCTGGTGATGGCGGCAACCCTGGCCGAGATCAAGTCCAGAATGCTGCTGCCGCGCCATGAAAGCAGCGATGATGAGGAGCATGACCCACGGGCCGAACTGATTCGCCGTCTGCAGCAGTACGAGCGCTTTAAAAAGGCTGCCGAAGAGATCGACGAGATGCCCCGGATGGAACGGGACACCTTTGCCGGCTCTGCGGCGCTGCCCAGGTTGCCGTCATCGCAGCCGCACCCGGATGTGGACATGCGTGAGCTGCTACTTGCACTCCGCGGGGTGCTGCAGCGGGCAGATCTGTTCACCAGCCACCATGTGGAACGGGAGCGGTTGTCGACCCGGGAGCGGATGTCGCACATCCTGGCGAGCCTTCAGGGGGACCGGTTTGTCACCTTTGAAAGCCTGTTTACCATTGAAGAAGGCCGGCTTGGAGTCGTCGTCACGTTTCTGGCGACCCTGGAGCTGGTCAAGGAACAGTTGATTGAGATTGTGCAGGCGGAGGTTCTGGGCCCCATTCACGTGCGCGCCCGGGCGGCCAGCTGAAGGATATCCTGACGCCATGAATGAAGAACATCTGGAACGAATTCGCTGCATTACCGAAGCAGCCTTGCTGGCAGCGGGTAAACCACTGTCGCTGGAGCAGCTGCGGGAGCTGTTCGACGAAGGGGAGCGGCCAGCCCGCCATGTAATGGAGCACGTGCTGGCCTTGCTCGAACAGTCCTGCGAGGGCCGTGGCTTTGAATTGAAGAAGGTCGCCAGTGGCTATCGGTTGCAGGTGCGGGAGGAGTTCGCACCCTGGGTTGGCCGGCTGTTCGAGGAAAAGCCCCAGCGCTACTCAAGGGCGCTGCTGGAAACCCTGGCGCTGATCGCCTACCGTCAGCCGATTACCCGGGGCGAGATTGAAGAAATCCGGGGCGTTGCGGTAAGCAGCAATATCATTCGTACGCTGCTTGAGCGAGAGTGGGTACGTGTAGTGGGTCATCGTGATGTGCCGGGCAGGCCGGCCATGTATGCCACGACCAAGCAGTTTCTCGATTATTTCAACCTGACCGGTCTCGACGAACTGCCCCCGCTGTCAGAAGTGCGGGACCTCGAAGAGATCGGCCGGGAAATAGAACGCAATATACAGGGCGAAATCGAACTCGATGCGCCCGACCAGACACTTCACTGATGCCACCGGCGTCAGCTATTCAGTAAGGATGTAATACATGGCGGCACCTAGCCCCAGAAAACCTGGCTCAGCAAAAAAAACGGCCCCTGGTGAGCAGGCCCTGGCCGAAGGCCCGGAGCGTATTCAGAAACTTCTGGCCCGCGTCGGCGCTGGGTCCCGCCGGGAGATCGAAGGCTGGATGGAAGCCGGCCGCCTGCTGGTGAATGGCCAGCCGGCACAGCCCGGCCAGAAAGCCACTATTGCCGACACCTTTGAGCTGGACGGCAAGGTGCTGGATGTGAGCTCGGCCGCCCAGGTGGTACGCCGGGTGCTGATCTACAACAAGCCGGAAGGCGAAGTGAACAGCCGTAAAGACCCGGAAGGCCGGCCCACAGTTTTTGACCGCTTGCCGAGGCTGAAAGACCAGCGCTGGATCTCCATCGGCCGCCTGGATATCAACACCACCGGGTTGGTGCTGTTCACCACCGATGGCGAACTGGCCAACCGACTCATGCATCCGTCTCGCCAGATTGACCGGGAATACGCGGTGCGGGTATTCGGTGAGGTTGACGACGCCATGCTCGAGCGCCTGCGTGAAGGCGTTTTGCTGGAAGATGGTCTGGCAAAGTTTTCTGACATTTCCCCGGCCGGTGGCAGTGGCATGAACCGCTGGTTCCATGTCACCTTGCTGGAAGGCCGCAACCGGGAAGTTCGCCGTTTATGGGAGTCTCAGGGCGTGCGTGTCAGTCGCCTGAAACGGGTACGCTACGGCCCGATTTTCCTGCCCAGCCGGCTAACCCTGGGTAAATGGGAAGAATTGGATCAGAAGGGTGTAGATGCCCTGAGTCGGGCTGTAGACCTGGCCTCCGTGAGTATTCCCCAGAAAACGCCGGGGGAAAAAGCGGCCGACGATCGCAAGCGCCGCAAGAGCCCGGGAAAATCCCTGCAACGGGCCCGTAAAGGCAGCTGGCAAGTCTCCGATTCTGCCCCCGCACGCCCGCCCCGCAAAGATCGAAGCTGATCTCTGACAGGTGCCACCCCTGACTGCCGGCAATCAAAATGTCGGACAAGGGGGTGGGGCCTGCAAAAGCCTGTGATAAACTCCTGCGTTTGATTATTCCCTGTTGGCAGAAGTGAGCACCAGGTCTATGAGATTTCAGGCACCGGAGAGTCTTTCCGAACAGATTGCCCAGCACATTGGCCAGCGAATCGTTATCCGGGATCTCAAACCCGGGGAGCGGATTCAGGAGCTGAAGGTGGCCGGCGATCTAAATGTCAGCCGTGGCTCTGTACGGGAGGCATTGCTGATTCTGGAGCGCCGGCACCTGGTGGAAATCTATCCACGCCGGGGCGCCGTCGTTTCCGACCTGACCCCCGCTTCGGTAAATGCCCTGTACGACATCTACATCGACCTGTTGTGCATGCTTGGGCGTAAAGTGCTTGAGCGCTGGTCCGGCCCGGAACTTGGCGGAGTGATGAGCCAGGTTCGGGAGATGCAGGCGGTGATCAACGCTCTCAATTCTGACGCGCCAGATGCCGCCGAGCAGGTGATCGATGCCGGTTTCGGCGTGATGCGCTACGCCTACAGCCTGGTTGAAAACCCGTTCCTGGAAGAAACCCTGGAAAACTTCCGGCCGGCCATCAGCCGTACCTACTACGTGGCACTCGACCACTTTCGCAGCGAAATTGCCGAAACCGGGGTTTTCTTCCGCAACCTGGCAGACGCCGCCGTAGCCGGAGACGCCGCCCGCCTGCAGGAAGTCATGCAAAATTTCGGTGAACACCAACGGCAGCAGGTGCTGAGCATTCTCACGGAGGAGAACGCCTGATATGCGGCTCAAGTCCATCAAACTGGCCGGCTTCAAATCCTTTGTTGATCCCACCACGGTGCCGTTCCCGTCAAACATGACCGCAGTGGTGGGCCCGAACGGTTGTGGCAAATCCAACATCATCGACGCCGTGCGCTGGGTTATGGGCGAAAGCTCCGCAAAGTACCTGCGGGGCGAATCCATGACCGACGTTATCTTCAACGGCTCCAGTGCCCGTAAGCCGGTGGGGCAGGCCACCATTGAGCTGGTGTTTGATAACACCGAAGGCAAAGCGCCGGGGGAGTTCGTCAAGTTCAACGAAATCTCTGTCAAACGGCGGGTATCCCGGGAAGGTCAATCCGAATACTTCCTGAATGGCTCCAAGTGCCGCCGCCGGGACATCACCGACCTGTTTCTGGGTACCGGCCTCGGCCCCCGCAGCTATGCCATTATCGAGCAGGGTATGATCTCCCGCCTGATTGAAGCAAAGCCTGAAGAACTGCGGATTTATATTGAAGAAGCCGCCGGTATCTCCAAGTACAAGGAGCGTCGCCGGGAAACCGAGAGCCGGATCAAGCGCACCCAGGAAAACCTGGAGCGGTTAACTGACCTGAGAGAAGAGCTTGGGCGGCAACTCCAGCACCTGGAGCGGCAGGCCGCCGCTGCGGAAAAGTACAAAACCTACAAGCAGGAAGAGCGGCAGAAGAAAGCGGAGCTGACCGTACTACGCTGGAAAGCCCTGGATAACGACCTTCAGAGCTGGCGCGTTAAGACCCGCGATACCGAGCTGGAGCTGGAAAAATTCCTGACCGAGCGGGTAAACCTGGAAACCTCTCTCGAATCCCTCCGGGACGCACACCACGAACGCACAGAACACTTTAACCGCGCCCAGGCCCGTTATTACGAGGCCGGTGCAGATATTGCCCGTATTGAACAGAGCATTGAGCACCAGCGAGAGCGCAGCCGCCAGACTGCAGCGGAGCTTGACCAGGCCATGGCCAACCAGAGGGAGCTGGCCCGGGAGCTCGAGCAGGACGAAGACAAGCTGGTGGCCATCCAGGAAGAACTGGATATGCTGGAGCCGGAGCAGGAGACCCTGGCCATGCGGGCTGAGGAGTCGGGCGAGAAACTCCAGCAGGCAGAGGATGCCATGAGCGACTGGCAGCACCGGTGGGAAGAGTTCAGCACCCGCTCCTCCGATGCCCGCCGCCAGGCTGAACTGGCCCAGTCGCGCATCCGCTCACTGGAAGATGCCATCGAGCAGCTGCGCACCCGCAAACAGAAACTGCACGACGAAAACGAACTGCTGGAAGGCCAGCTGGACCGGGCAGAACTGGAAGACCTGCTGGAACAGCAGGAAACCCTCGAGCTGCAGCGGGAAGACGCCCAGGAACGTATCCAGTCGCTTCAGGATGACGTGCACAACGCCCGCCAGAAGCTTCGTGAAGCGGAACAGCGGGTGCAGGAGCACCGCCAGCGGGTGCAAAGCCTGCGGGCGTCTCTGGACTCCCAGCAAGCGCTTCTGGACGAGCAGATGGGCAGTCAGGACAATGCGCTGCAGCAGTGGCTGACCGACAACGGCCTTTCCGAGGCGCCGCGGATCGCCACCAGGCTCAAAATCGAAGACGGGTGGGAATTTGCTGTCGAGCAGGTGATTGGCCGATTCACCCAGGGGCTGTCACTACCGTGCTTTGATCCGCTCACCAGCGCTTTAGAGCAGGGCCCCCGGGGGCTGGCTATAGTCTCCGAAAATGGCGGTACTGGTGCCGGAACCGGCGGTCTGGCGGCCAAAGTGTCCGGCGTGCCGGCCCTGAACGCCATGCTGGCCAACATTGATGTAGCGGAATCCGCGGGCGATGCAATGGCCCGGCGGGCGCAGCTGGCCCCTTCCAATAGCCTGATTACCCGCGAAGGCGTCTGGGTGTCCCGGGACTGGGTACTGATGCCTGATTCCGATGCCGGGCAAGTGGGTGTGATTGAGCGTCAGAAAAAAGTGACTGAGCTCCACGCACAGCTGGCACAGGCGGAAGAACAGCTGCAGGCCGCCAGCGAGCAGCTGGAGCTGTTGCAGGAGCAGGGTGAGCGTGCCGAAACCGCCCGGGACGACGCTCAGGGCCGGGTAAGTGAACTTGAGCGGGAGCTCGGCGCACTGTTATCCAAAGCCAGTGGCCTGAAGGCCCGGGCAGAGCAGATTGATGCCCGACTGGGGCGTATCAGCGACGACATCGAAGAGGTCACCGCGAACCTGGAAGATCAGCAGGAAAGCCTGCTGGAAGCCCGTGAAGAGTGGGATATTGCCCTGGCGTCCAGTGAAGACAGTGATGAAGAAAAAGAGCGACTGCTGGAGCAGCGGGATACCCTGCGGGAAGCGCTGGACCGGCTGCGCCAGGATGCCCGGCATGATCGCGACCATGCCCATCAGCTACAGTTACAACTGCAAACCCTGCAAAGCCAGCGGGACGGCCTGAAACAAACGATCGACCGCATGCAGCTCCAGAAGGCACGGCTGGAAGAGCGGCTGGAGGTACTTCGGGAAGCCCGGGAAAGTGCTGAAGAGCCGGTGGAAGACCTGCAGATGCAGCTGGAAGGTTTGCTGGAGCGCCGGCTGGCAGAGGAAGAAAAACTGAGCGCCGCCCGGGATGCCCTTGAGGACATCGACAGGGAAGTGCGTGACCGGGAACAGGGCCGCAGCCGTACTGAACATGTGGTTCAGGACATTCGTGCCAGGCTGGAAAAACTCAAGATGGAGTCTCAGGCACTCGAGATTCGATCTGGGAATTATATTGAACAACTCAAAGAGTTAGATGTAAAACTTCAGGTAGTTCTTGAACAATTGCCGGAGGATGCAGAGGAAAAGGTCTGGGCCGAAGAACTGGAGAAAATCGGTAACCGCATCCAGCGCCTTGGTGCGATCAACCTGGCTGCCATCGAGGAATACCAGGTTCAGGGCGAGCGTAAGAACTACCTGGATGAGCAGCACAATGACCTTATGGAAGCGCTGGAAACCCTCGACAACGCCATCCGCAAGATCGACCGGGAAACCCGCCAGCGCTTCAAGGAAACCTTTGATCTGGTGAATGGCGGGTTACAGGCGCTGTTCCCGAAAGTGTTCGGCGGTGGTAATGCCTACCTGGAGCTGACCGGCGAAGACCTTCTGGAAACCGGCGTGTCGATCATGGCCCGCCCGCCGGGAAAGAAAAACAGTACAATTCACCTGTTGTCGGGTGGGGAAAAGGCGCTGACCGCCATCGCGCTGGTGTTCTCGATTTTCCAGCTTAATCCGGCACCCTTCTGCATGCTGGATGAGGTTGATGCGCCACTGGATGATGCCAACGTTGGGCGCTACGCCAATATGGTGAAAGAGATGTCCAAACAGGTACAGTTCATCTACATTACCCATAACAAAATCGCCATGGAGCTGGCAGACCAGTTGATGGGAGTGACCATGCACGAGCCCGGTTGTTCCAGGCTGGTGTCGGTGGATGTAGAGGAGGCGGCGGCCCTGGCCGAAGCCTGAGGGGTTGGCGAAAAAGCCGCCAACCATGACAATAACGCCATCTGGGCCCGGGGTGCGTTGTATTCATTACGGGCTTTTCTTAGAGTAACAACGTTCCGAACTGCAAACAGGACAGCAGCTTATGTCACTTAGGGAATGGTTAATCGCCATAGGTACCCTGGTAATTATTGCAATCGTGGTTGACGGTATCCGTCGTATGCATCGCGCCCGCAAGGAATCGATGGCAATTTCGTCCGGTATGGGTGCTGATGAACTTAAAGAATCCCCGCTGGATGACGAATACAACCCGGAACTGCCGAACGGTGGCGCCCGCATTGTCTCCCAGGGCACACTTGAAGAGCGGGGCTATGTAACCCGAGATACCTCTGAACTGGTCAACACCGAAGACGACGAGGTAGAACCGGAAAACGGGTGGGGCGCCATCGATGAGGAGCCTGAAGAACGGCAGCCGGAAGCGGCTGCCCAGACCTTCGCAGCACCTGAACCGGAACTCAAACCCGAGCCGCAGCCACCGGTAGTGACCTCCGAAGTGGAAGAAGATACTGCCCGCCGTGAGGCACCAGAGTCGCGCAGCAATCAGCCGCTGGCGGGTGCTAACCGCCCGGAAGCCCGCGAAGTTCTGGTTATCAATGTGTTGTCCCGTAGCGGAGAGGAATTTTCCGGCCCGGTACTCAAGAAACTGTTTGAAGCCTGTGGCCTTGAGTTCGGCGACCTGGACATCTACCACCGCCACGAAGGTGCAGATACCACCACGCCGGTTCAGTTCAGTGTAGCCAGCGCGGTAGAGCCCGGCACCTTCCGCCCGCAGGATATGCCCGCGATGAAAACGCCCGGTATCAGCTTCTTCATGAGCCTGCCCGGGCCGTCAAACGCCATGCAGGCCTTCGAGTTCATGCTGGAAACCGCCCAGACGGTGGTCCGCAACATGGGTGGTGAGCTGAAAGACGAGCGCCGTAGCGTGATGACACCGCAAACCATCGAGCATTGCCGCCAGCGCATCCGTGAATTCGAGCGCAAACAACGTTCCCATCGGGCCTAACACCCAGCCAGGACTCCCGACCTGATGACCAAAGCTTCTGCAGAAATCCAGCAGCGCGTAGCCGAGCTACGCGCGACTCTTGAAGACCATAATTACTATTACTACGTTCTGGACGACCCCAGAATCCCCGATGCGGAATACGACCGGCTGTTCCGGGAACTCCAACAGCTGGAGCAGGAGCACCCTGAGCTGGCCTCGGACGACTCGCCCACCCGCAGGGTAGGCAGCACCCGCGACACCAGCTTTGCTGAAGTGACCCACCGGCTGCCCATGCTGTCGCTGGACAACGCCTTCAGCGAAGACGAACTCCGGGACTTCGACCGCAGAATCCGTGACCGCCTGAACACCGAAGACACCGTGGAGTACGTCTGCGAACCCAAGCTCGATGGCCTGGCGGTTAGCCTGCATTACGAAAACGGTTTGTTGACCCGCGCCGCTACCCGGGGCGATGGCTACACCGGGGAAGACATCACCGCCAACATCCGCACCATAGCTTCTGTACCCCTGAAACTCCGGGGCAGCGGCTATCCTGAGCTGGTGGAGGTTCGCGGTGAAGTCTACATGCCCAAAGCCGGGTTCGAGAAACTGAACCGGGGGCTGGAGGAGCAGGGTGAAAAGACCTTTGTAAACCCGCGCAATGCCGCCGCCGGCAGCCTTCGCCAGAAGAAGTCCACGGTCACTGCCAGGCGGCCGCTGGAATTCTGTGCCTACAGCATGGCGGTCACCGACGAAACTGTTCTGCCCGGCACCCATT
>CAYUNQ010000076.1:0-7641 GCA_964446185.1 uncultured Marinobacter sp.
CAGCTGGGCAAAGTCGGTAAACACCGAGGCCCGGAAACCGGACGTAACGGTGTACGCAAGCACCCCGACACCGGCCACAATAACGCCGGTTTCGAACGACAGGGGCGAAAGCACCGATACCAGTGCACCGGCCGCCGTGAAGTTCACCATCAGGCTGATAATGCTGCCCAATACGTTGGAGCCGGCCAGAATCAGCTGACTGGAAGCGCCATGGCGGGCATGGATCAGCTCACCCAGGGTGTGGCCATTGGGGGCCAACTGGCGGAACCGGCGGCCGAAGGGGTAGATAAACAGAATCATCAACGCGCCCCAAAGACCATAATGGATAGGGCCCGACACCCCGTAGGTGTAGCCGGAAGTAGCTGCCGCGTAGAAAGACGCAGCCCAGATCCAGGTGGCGGTCATACTGGCCGCGCCCATGCCAAAGCCAACATGGTGGCCGGCAACCATAAAGCCGGAGGTATCTTCTTTTTCCTTGCGAATCAGCAAGGTCAAAAGGTAAGTACCGCCGTAGAAGGCAGCTAGCAGCAACAATACGGTAGTTGTTGAAAATTGGGTAAATCCGTTCTCGTTCAAATCTCAACCTCTGTTCAAAACGACAGAAACCCACCGGCAGTCTGCAACGCACAGGTTGCTCGCCAGGGTGGAGCCATTCGTCTGGAAAGTCCGCACACGCGGAGGTGTTGCAGCGGGGCAACGAAAGGTGGGCAGGGGCGCCCGGAGGTCAGACTTGCTAAGGGAAGCTCAGATGGGCCAGCAGGCCACGAAAGTCTTTAGATGTCATGGTATTTTCTGTCCTCTTCACCACAAATAGAAACAGCCCGGAGGATGGAGCGCCAAACAATACGCATTTGGCACTCCCCAGTCCAGTCTTTAGAGGACAGAATATTAGTGTACGATCAGATAATCCGTGAGAACCGCTGGCTGGCGCCCTCTTTACGGTACAGATCGAAAATCTGGCAAATGGCCCGGATCAGCAGCCGTCCGGCAGGCTGAACCTGCAGCACGGAACCGGAATCCGCAATCAGCTCGTCCTGGATCATCGGCTTCAGGCGGCTCATTTCATCCGCGAAGTAGCGGTCGAAATCTTCATTCCACTGTTCGGCAAACTGCTTGCGATCGAGCCGGAACTGGCAGATCAGCTGGCCGATCACCCAGCGGCGGATGCGGTCGTCGCGGGTCAGGCCTACGCCCCGGATAATGGCCAGCTGGCCGGCATCGATGGACGCCTCCCAGGATGGCAGGTCATGGTTGTTCTGGAAGTAGGCATCGTCGGTCTGGCCGATAGCGGACACACCCAGAGACACCAGGTCGCAATCGGAATGGGTGGTGTAACCCTGGAAGTTCCGGTGCAGGCGGCCTTCGCGCTGGGCCACCGCCAGGCTGTCGTCCGGCTTGGCGAAGTGGTCCATACCGATGTATTCGTAGCCGGCTTCCAGCAAACGGTTGATGGTGTTGTGCAGAATGGTCAGCTTCTGCTGGGGGCTCGGCAGGGTATCCGCCTGGATCCGGGTTTGCGGGTAGAACCGGTCAGGCAGGTGCGCGTAGCTGAACACCGAGAGGCGGTCCGGAGACATCTCGATCACCGACTCCAGGGTTTCGGCAAAGCTTTCCGGAGTCTGATGCGGCAGGCCGTAGATCAGGTCCAGGTTGATGGATCGGAAACCGATACGGCGGGCTTCGTTCAGTACTGCTTCGGTCATCTCCCGGGGCTGGATGCGATTCACCGCTTTCTGCACTTCCGGGTTCACATCCTGCACACCCAGGCTGATACGGTTGAAACCCAGCTCCCAGAGGGTAGACAGGGTATCTTCGTCTACTTCCCGGGGATCGATTTCCACACTGTAGTCCCGGTCGTCGCCGGACTGCAGGTTAAACAGCTCACCATAGCCGGCCATCAGGTGCTGCATTACATCCCTGGGCAGGAAGGTCGGAGTACCGCCACCCCAGTGCAGCTGCTTGACCGGGCGGTCGGCACCGAACAGCTTCGACTGGATCGCCGCTTCTTTCAGCACCCGCTCCACGTAAGGCATGGCCTTGTCGCGCTTCTTGGTGATCACCTTGTTGCAGGCGCAGTAGTAACACAGGTGCGCACAGAACGGCAGGTGGGTATACAGCGAGATGGGCCCGCCGGAGGCCTTGCTGCGGCCTGCCGCCTTGACCATGTCTTCAATGGAATAGTTCGGGGTGAACTCCACCGCCGTGGGGTAAGACGTGTAGCGGGGGCCGCTCAGATCATAGCGGCGGATGAGCGCCTCGTCCCAGATGAAAGCGGGCAGGTTGTTTGCTGCAGCAGTATCAGAAGCCATAGTAAAACTCTAACGTCGAATAGGATTGGCAAGCCGGAAAGCGCGCATTATGCCTGACCGGCGGCTGTCACTGTTTGATGCGAATCAGCTGAGTGTACCAGCTTAGCCAATGAACCACCCTTGCGCCCATGGCGTATTCTGCCTACCTCTAAAGGATAAACTCAGCCGGAGCCCGCCATGGCCAACCTCATCCTGATTCTGGGCGGCCTGCAGAAAAGTTGGTCAATCACTGCTATGCTTCTGACTCTTCTCATCTATCTTTAACAGGTGTGCACGACCCAACCATGCAACTTCGGTCTCTGGCAATCGGCTTGTTTATGACTGCGGCCAGTGCAGATGCTGCGGCGGATCATCGCGTGTACACCCTGTACACCTTCCATTCTCCGCCCTACCAGTACATCAACGATGCCCTGTCCGGCCCGGATGTGGCCGGAGAAACGGTAGACACGATCCGCTGTGCCATGGAACAAGCCGGCGCCCAGGCGAAGATTCGGCTGGTGCCCCAGAACCGCGCCCTGTACTCCCTGAAACGCAACCTGATTGACGGCTACTTTGCAGTGGACCGTTCGCCAGAGCTGGACCAGAACGCCTGGCCAAGCCACCCGGTCGCGCTGGAAAAATGGCACTGGTTTTACCTAGGCGAACAGCCGAGACCTGAAAACGTCCGTATTGGTGTGATTGGCGGCAGTAATGAAGAACTCTGGCTGAAACAGCAGGGGCTGGAAGCCTTCCTGACGGTTGCCAACGCCAGCCAGTTGCCGGCTCTGCTGAAACACCATCGCATTGACCTGGCCCTGCTCGATGAGCGGGTGATGTCTGAACTTCGGGAAAGCCAGCCGGAGCTGCACCAGGACATCAACCATACTTTTCTGCGCTACGCCCCGTTGCACCTGTACCTGAACCCTCGCTTTGTGACCGAACACCCGGAGTTTCTGACGCAGTTCAACCTCAATTTGCCAGACTGCATGGGAGCCCAGACCAGCCTGTCAGAAGAAGAACACCAGCAGGTGCTTGCCACCGCTCAGGGACTGATCGAGGACCTGGCGCAAACGGTGAACCTGTCTGAAGCCCTCGAACAGGGCAGCTATTATGAAAGCTTCACTGACATCCTTACCCAGGACACAATCTGGCAGGCCCTGGCACCGAATGGACTAACTCCGCTGGCCCGCAAGTTACTGGAATTACCGGCATCCCAGGCCCTGGCCGGGTGGCAATCAGAGCATGCCCCGCTGGTCACGGAAATTCTGCTAATAAATCCCCGGGGCGCACTCTCAGCCATGAGCCAGCTGTCGTCCGACTACTGGCAAAAGGACGAAGCCAAGTTTCAGGAACTGGTCCGGGAAACCGGGCAGGGGCTTGTCCGCCAGCGGGACATCTGGGTATCCTCGATCCGTTACGATGCCTCTACAAACCGGTTCCAGGTAGCGGTCAGCGTCGCCCTGCCTCTGGGCGGGCCGACTAACGCAGTAGAGGGTATAGTGTCCATCGGGCTGGCCATCGAAGAGGTGCTCAAAGGCCGCGAGCTTTAAGGCGGCCCCACTTCGCAGGCCAGCACCAGCGCCCAGAATTCCGAGAAGTCATTCACCACCACATCGGGTTTGTCCGGGTGTTTGTGGGTGCCGGGGAATATCCGGTTCAGCCAGGGCAAGTCCCACTGGGCGCCATTAAAGAACACCGCTGTCATCCCTGCCCGCTTGGCGGCAATCACGTCGGTGGTGGAGTCCCCTACGTACCACACGCTGGGGTCTGGCGGGTAATCCAGCTTCTGCACCGCCAGCAGCAGCTGATCCGGGTGTGGCTTGCGCAGCGGAGTATCGTCACCGCACACATCCACTTCAAACAGATGGGTCCAGCCGGTGTCTTCCACCGCGGCCAGTTCGTGCTCGAAGAACTCCCTGTCCCGGTTGGTAATCACCCCCACCTGGATACCCAGCCGGTGCAACCCCTCCAGCACATCCCGCACCCGGGGCTCGAAGGCTTTCACCGTGCCGTAGTGGTTGCGGTAGTGATGGTTGAACGCCTTGTGGGCGATCTGCTTGGCGTCCTGGTCGTCGCCGAACAGCACTTCGAATATATCCGTGCGGGAGATTTTCCGGTCTGCCTTCACTTTCGGGTGTAGCCTGGCGAATTCCCGCACATAGGCCACCAGCCTGGCATCTTCCGGGGTTTTGCTGTCTTCCGGCGCCACCATCCGGGGCATCAGGCCCAGCTTGTGGAAATCCGGCAGCATGTCATCCACCGCGTGATACATGGCATCGAGGGTATCCACCAGCGTGGCATGCCAGTCGAACAGGATCACCGCCGGGCGAATCAGTTTCACCACCGCCGGGTGCCAGTCCGCCTCGATCCTGGGCTCCGGCCGCTCCGGTGCCGGGAAGGGCTTCGGGCGCACTTCTGCCGGGCTGGCGCTGAACGCATCCGGTTGCTCCCGCTCCAGCAGCGCCATCAGATCCATCAGGTCTTCAAAGCTGTCCAGTACAGCGGCCGGCGCATCCCGCCGGGTGAACCAGCTGTCTATGCGTTCCGGCTCCCAGCAAGCGCCGTTGTAGAACACGCCAGATACTCCGGCATGGTGGGCGGTGAGCATATCCACATAGCTGTCACCGATGTACCAGGCCCTGAGGTCTGCCGGCAGCTCCAGCTGCTCCAGCGCTTTCAAAATCACCTGCGGGTCCGGCTTGTATTCGGTGACATCGTCGGCGCACACGGTAGCGTCAAACAGGTTATGCCAACGGCCTTCGTCCACCATATCCAGCTCTTTATCCAGGAACTCCCGGTTACGGTTGGTAGACACCGCCAGCTTGATACCCATGGCCTTCAAAGCCGACAGATACTCGTAGGCACCGGGCTGGAACGGTTTCACCTGGCCAAAATACTTGCGGTAGGCGGTATTGTAGGCCTTGTGAGCCGCCAGTTTGGCCACCTTGTTGTCCCCGAAGATGGCGTTGAAAATATCGGTGCGGGACACCCGGCGCTCAGCCAGAATACGCGGGTGCAGGCGCCGGAAAACGCGGATGTAACGCACCAGCCGGGCATCGTCTTCCGTGCGGCACTCTTCCTCCGGCAGCAACTGCTCCACCAGCCCCAACTCTTCCAGTTGCGGCAGCATGTCTTCCATGGCGCTGAACATGGCGTCGTGGGTGTCTACCAGGGTGCCGTGCCAGTCGAAGATCAGGACCGATGGGGGCTGCAGCCCCTCGTTCAGTTTGGTCATAAGAAAACCTAAGCCGTTTCAGTCATGTATATCCATCAAAACCCATACCCTCAGTTAAAACCAAAAACCCCGGATGCACAAAAAACCACGCCTGGCCGAACTTACCGCCACGAATGCCACTATGGAAGCCAATAAAATGGGCCAGAACAGGCTCCAGGCTTCAGCTACCATGGTATGCGGCCAGGCTTTATCCGGCACCGCCCCGGGCCAGGGCAACAACCAGAACAGCACCAGGCTGCTGATCGTCGCTAACCCCCAGCCCAGCCACATAAACCCAAAATTGCTGCCCACACCGGCAGCTGCCCGTTGCAACCACAAAAAGCGCCAGACCAGCAGCATGGTGGCCACGGCACCCGCACTCATCAGCGCGGGCAGGTACGGAGCTGGCGCAAACTCGAAGTTCTCCGGCCTGAGCAATTCTTTCATCGCCAGCTTGCTGGCGGCACCGCTGGTAAACGGTAGCCCCGACAACGACAGGCCCGGCAGTGCGACCAACACCCAGAATAGCCACTGGCCGCTGCGGCCTGCCGGCAAGGCCATGGCGGTAGAGAGAAAAAGACTGCCTTTAGCCAGGCCATGGTGCAGCACATACAACCCGATCACGGCAAACAACGGGGCGGCGAGTTCGGTATTCGCCAGGGCTGCGCCCACCATCAGCGTAATCAGGCCCATCTGGCTGATACTGGAATAGGCCAGTACCGCTTTGGGCCGCTGCTGGCGTACACCCAGCAAAGCGCCGCCCAGAGAACCGACAGCGCCCAGAACCACCAGGGCATTGCCCCAACCCGGCAGCGACACCTCACCAAACGGCAGGGTTACCAGCCAGCCCAACAAACCGGCCTTGATCATGGCACCACTGAGCACCGCACTGGCCGGTGTCGGCGCCACCGGATGCGCCAGCGGCAGCCAGAAATGCAGTAATGGCAAGCCGGCTTTCACCCCAAAGCCCGACAACAACAACAGCATCATCAGCCAACGCCGATCTGCATCCGCGATGGCCGCCGGCAAGTCCGCCAGCAAGCCACTGCCCGCCTGTTGCGCCGCCATCAGCAGGCCGGTCAGGATGGCCATCTCCCCCGCCACCGCCATAGCCAGGTACACGCGGCCAGCGCGGTTGGCCTCCGCCGCCCCCTCATGAACCACCAGGCCGTAACCAGCAAAGGTCATCAGGGCGAAGAAACTGTAGAAACTGGCAATATCCTGCGCTATCACCAGGCCCAGGTTGCCCGCGAGGGTCAGGGCCCAGAACAGCCAGAAGCGGCACAAGTGCCGGGGTTTCAGATAGCCTGAGGCAAAGACGCCCGCGGCCGTCCAGAGCAGGGCTGTCAGCAACAGAAAGGTATGGCGCAGCTCGTCCACCCCCCAGACACTGCCGAACAGCAACCAGGGCAACTCCACACTCCAGCCCGGCTCCCGCCACAGCGCCAGCAGCAGAAACGGCAAGGGCAGCAGTGGCAGGCTGTAGCGCCAGAAAAAGCTCACAACGCCACCTCCCGGTCGACAATCAACTCAACCCAGCCAAGAGGGCTGTAGGACGTGCCGGCAAACAGGCCAAACAGGATAATCAGTACAGCGGTAAGTACCGGAGGCCAGAGCAACCAGCTGCTGGTTTCCAGTCGCCCCCAACGGCGCTCTTCCGGCCAGGGCGCCTGCTGCCCGGCAAACCACAGGCGATGCAGGATCGGCAGAAAATAGGCCGCATTCAGCAGGCTGCTGGCCACCAGCACCGCCACAACCCAATCCATACCAACCGCCAGTGCCCCTGACCCCATCGTCCACTTGGTAATAAAGCCCGCCAGCGGCGGCGCACCAATCATGCCGAAGGCACCCAGCGTGAACGCAGCCGAGGTGCCCGGCATGCGTTTGCCAGCGCCGTCCAGCTCGTCGATCCGGTGCACTCCCAGGGTTTCGGCGTAGTTACCGGCACAGAAAAACAGGGTGATCTTCATAATCCCCTGATGTACCAGGTGCACCAGGCCGCCGGCAGCTCCCACCGGCCCGGCCAGGCACAAACCCAGTACGATATACGACACCTGGCTGATGGTAGAAAACGCAAGCCGGCGCTTCAGGTCCATCTGGAACAGGAGGTCTTTCAGACCATCTTCGCCGTGGGTCTTG
>CAYUNQ010000076.1:7651-10698 GCA_964446185.1 uncultured Marinobacter sp.
GTAGAGGATGGTAAAGGCGGCAACCACCGCCAGCCCGGCAAGCAGCCCCATCTCTCTGGCAGCTTCCAGGCCATAAACTTCAAACACCACCCGGATGATGCCAAAAGCACCCGCCTTGACCACGGCTACCGCGTGCAACAAAGCGCTGACCGGCGCTGGAGCCACCATCGCCTGGGGCAACCAGCCATGTAGCGGAACCAGCGCAGCCTTCACGCCCAACCCGGCGATCAGCAGCACAAAGATGATGGTCAGGGGCGCCTGCAGGGCCGGTGCCATTTCTGCGAAGTACCCACCTTCCTGAAAGCGCAGGTCGCCCACCAGGCCGTGCAGCCAGGCAATGCCGAGCAGCAGAACCGCGCCCCCGGCCAGGGTATAGATGATGTAATTGCGCCCTGCCCGCAGCGCCTTTGGCGTGCCCCGGTGAACCAACAGCGGATAGGTGGAAAGCGTGAGCATTTCGTAGAACAGGAAAAAGGTGAACAGGTTGCCCGCCAGCGCAATACCCATGGTGCTGGCCACACACAGGCTGAAAAAGCCGAAGAACCGGCTCCGGTTTGGAGAATCTTCCAGGTAACCCACGGCATAAATGGTTGTAAGCAGCCATAACAGGGCCGACAAGCCGGCAAACAGCATGGATAAGGCATCGGCCCGCAGCACAAACTCAACACCGGGCACCATGGTAAAGGCCACTTCGTAGGCCTGCCCCTGAACCACACCCCAGATCATCACCACAACCAGCGCCAGTTTCAGCAATGCTGCGCCGAGGTTGATCACCGTGCGCAGGCGAGACCGGGTTTCCGGCAGGGCAAAAATGATGACCGACGCCAGCAACGAGGTCATCAGTGCAGCAACCGGGAGCAAGGCACCGGTGCTCATCCCGCACCTCCTTCATCAAATGGCAGGGCCATCACAGACAGCACGGAGTCCGACACCAACCCGAGCCCCAGAGCCAGCAGGGCAAGGATCATCGGGATAACCTCGAGACTCCTTGGCGGATGGTAAAAATGGTCTGTGCCGGAATCTTCCACAAACGATGCCCGGTAGATACGGAACACATAGCCAGCAGACAACAAGCCCCCGACCAGCAGGACAACAATCCACCACCACTGGCCACTGCCCAGGCTGGCCTGCAGCAACAGCCACTTGGCCGCAAAGCCGCCGGTCGGCGGCAAGCCCATCAGGGACAGCCCCGCCAGCCCGAAGGAAAACAATGAGAACGGCAGAAACCGGCTAACACCGGCCAGTGCATCCACCTTGTTGCTGCCGGCCGACAAAATCAGGTTACCGGCAGCCAGGAACATGGCGGACTTGGCCAGGGCATGGCTGATCACCTGCAAGGTAATGCCCTGCTGTGCCTGCAAGGACACCGCCCCGGCCACCCCCCAGGTAAGCGGAAACAGCAGGAACAGGTAACCAATCTGCGCCACCGACGAATAGGCCACCACCTGTTTGAGCTTGGGCTGCAGCAACGCCTGCCAACTGCCCCAGACAACCGCCAAGGCACCCAGCAGTCCGATAACCTGTGCCAGCACGTAGCTGCCCAATTCGTTGCCCAGTTCCAGCCAGAGCCGTGCCGCAATGTAGAACGATGCCTTCACCACCAGTGCAGACAAAAGCGCGCTGACCGGGGACTTGGCAATACCGTGGGCAGGAGGTAACCAGCCATGCATGGGAAACAGGGCGGTTTTCAGGGCCAGGCCAAGCAGCATCAACACCAGCGGGAATACCGGCCCGGACGAAACCGCACCATCGCTCACCAAAGTCGCCACCCCGGCCAGCGACAGACTCCCGGTTTGACCATAAACCAGCGCGACGCCCAGAAGGTAAGCAAGAGAACCCAGCAGTGCCGCCAGCAAATAGCGAATGGCCGCCCGCAAAGCCTCGGCCTGACCACCCAGTGCAACAAGCCCCACCGCAGACAGGCTGATCAGTTCCAGCCCCACATACAGGTTGAACAGGTCACCGCCCAGCCAGACCGCATTCAGGCCTGCCCACAGAAACCAGAACAGGGGCCAGAAGTAACGGTGCCAGCTTTTGCCCGGGTCCAGATAGAGGCCCCCGTGCCAGCCGCAGGCCGCTGCCACCAGCGCGGTCAGCAACACAAAGGTCACCGCCAGCCCATCCACGCGGAGTTCGATGCCCAAAGGCGCCTGCCAGCCACCAAGCAGATAATGGAAACCGCCCTCGCTGGCCACAGTCGCCCACAAACCCAGCGATACCAGCACCTGCACCAGAATGCCCAGCCAGGTCACAACACGGCCCTTGCTGAAATCCAGCAACAAGGTCAGCACTGCCCAGGCCAGGGGAGTGAACAACAAGCCGGCCATTAACCACAGGGTCATACTTCGGCGCCCTCCGGGTGTGCTTCCGGTTTGGGCGTGTTTTTCGGTTCCGGGCCGGATTCGGCCAGGGTGGTCCGGCCAGACAAATGGTAGTAGCGGCGTATCAGCACCACCGCCAGGGCGGTGGCAGCGATGGCCACCACAATACCGGTGAGAACCAACGCCTGGGGCACCGGGTCCGGCTCACCACCACGCTGGGCAAGGCCTACCATCACCAGGAAAACTCCGGAGCCCATCAGGTTGAAGGCCAGCAGCTTCCGTAACAGGTGATCAAGCCGGATATACCCGAACAGGCCGATACCGCACAGGGCAACACCAGCGAAGGCGTACAGCAACTGCGAACTCATCCGCGTTCACCCTCCTCCGGCTCCTGCGCCCGGTTAACCGGCGCGGACACAAACAACGCCAGCAGCACCATGGCAATGGAAAAGGTGAGCACGGTTTCGATTACCAGAATCAGCGGCTTGGCAAAGCCTTCCGGATAGGCCAGAAACGCCTCTCCGGCCAGGGCACTGGCCACCGCCACCAGCAGAAAAACGGTGAACCCGAGGGCAAGGCCAAGGCGCAACAACACTCCGGGGCGCAGGAAATCCATCGGAATGCCCCCCAGGCGCATCATCACGCCGGAAGCTGCCAGTACCGCCCCCGCCTGGAAGGCACCGCCGGGTCGGTCATGAACACCGATTACGCGGTCCTGACGCCCGA
>CAYUNQ010000077.1:0-10653 GCA_964446185.1 uncultured Marinobacter sp.
ACCCTGCGGATCAATCCGCAAACTGGCTACGCCACCACCACCCAGACTGTGCTCCAGCAAGAAATTGAACGCATGCAGCCCCGGCATCGCCCAGCGGGTCACCCTGCCAGACTCCGGATTCAGCGTATGGCTCATCCAATTCGCCACCGCCTGCTCCGTCAACGCCGCCTCGATAAACGGCAAAAACTCCGGATCCCGTGCAATCACCCCGATATTGCTGTGATCACCCTTGTCACCAGACCGCGCCCAGGCCAGCTGAATCAGCGGCACCGTCGTGTCTGTTGAAACCTCCATCCGGGACCCCGGCTCTGGGGCCAGCGAGCCCGGCTCAAATCCGCCCCCGGTAACCACGGCCACCTCGGATTTCTCTCCAGCCAGATCCACTGAAACCACCACCTCCGACTTCGGTACCAGGCAGGAGTACAACCGAATCTTCGGCCACACCGTCGGCCGGCCGCCAACAATGCCGGTGATGCCTGGCGCCATGCCCGTAGCCGCCTGGGCAATTTCCCTCGAAAACAGCACCAGTGCCTTCTTGTTCGGGTGGGCGGTGGCAATCTTTACCACCACTTCCCGGCACTGGTCGCCCCGGCTGTGGTCACCGTAAGTGGTCTCGGTGCCCAGTAGTTCGATGCTGGTTTCGGAATAGTCCGGCAGGCCGCGCTCGGCAAACATCGCCGATGTCTTCGCCAGAATGGCTTCTGCGACTTTCTGGGCCTTGGCCCGGGCATCGATGCCGCCCAGCAGGAAGGTGACCGTGCACTTGAAACCATCCGGCCAGGTGCCGGATACCTTGTAGCTGTCGGTGGGCGGCAGGCCCTTCGCGCCAACGACCCGAACCCGGTCCTTGCCGATTTCTTCCAGTGTTACCTGCGTGAAATCACAGGTCACATCCGGCAGTAGATAAGCCCGCGGGTCGCCAATCTCGTACACCAGCTGCTCGCTGACCGTGCCCCGGCTGACCAGGCCGCCGGTGCCCTCGGCCTTGGTGATCACAAAGTCGCCGGAGGCGCTGACTTCGGCAATCGGGAAGCCCATGTTGGCGTAGCCGTCAGCTACCTGTTCCCAATCGGTAAAGTTGCCACCGGTAGACTGGGCGCCACATTCCAGCAAGTGCCCGGCCAAGCTGCCCTGGGCCAGCTTGTCATAATCGTTCCAGCTCCAGCCGAATTCGTGCATCAGCGGTGCCAGCACCAGGGCGCTGTCCGCCACCCGGCCGGTAATGATGATGTCCGCGCCCTGTTCCAGCGCGGCCACCAGCCCCGGCGCACCCAAATAGGCGTTCAGGCTCACCATCATGGCGGGGAAGGGCTGGCCGGTGGTCATCTCGGTGATGCCGGCGTCGGCCAGTTTCTTTTTCTTCATCAGAAGGTCATCGCCCAGTACCACGGCGATTTTCAGGTCCACACCCGCTTTTTCGCACAGGGCCTGCAAGGCATCGCGGCAGGCGACCGGGTTCACGCCGCCGGCGTTGGTGAGTACACGAATGCCTTTTGCCTTGATGTCACCCAGCAGCGGAGCCATGACGGTTTCAACGAAGTCCCGGGCATAACCCTGAGACGGGTCTTTCATCTTCTGGCCGGCCATGATCGACATGGTGATCTCGGCCAGGTAGTCGGCCACCAGGTAATCGATGTTGCCCTGGTGCACCAGCTGGGCGGCGGCGGTTTCGGTGTCGCCCCAGAAGGCGGCGGAGCAGCCGATGCGGATGGTCTTGTTGGCGTGTGACATATTCTTGGCCTTGTTCAGATGCCCGCTGCTGCGGGAGGTTGTCCTACGATGGAGCTGACAATACCAAGCAAGCGCTTGGTTTGTAAATAGGCAAATCTCGGGTACAATCAAAATTCACATCATCCAGCCGGAAGCCTTTCGTGAGCCAGAACCAGATTCTTCAATCCCTGATCGACGACCAGCAGGTGTCCGACCCCGCCAGTGCCCGGGGGCGTCTGCTAAAGGAAGCTGCCAGACTGTTTCGCGACAAGGGCTATGAGCGTACTACCGTGAGAGACCTGGCCGCCGCCGTAGGCATTCAGTCCGGCAGTCTGTTTCACCATTTCCGGACCAAGGAAGAAATTCTCAAGGCGGTCATGGTAGAGACCATCCGGCTCAATACGGCCCTGATGCAGGCAGCCATGGAGCAGGCAGGCTCCCACCGGGAGAGTTTGCGAGCGCTGATACGGGCAGAACTGGAATCCATCAACGGTCAGACCGGCGAGGCCATGGCCGTGCTGGTCTACGAGTGGCGCAGTCTGTCGGAGGAATCCCGGGCCGAGGTACTAGCTCTGCGAGACCGCTATGAAGGCTTGTGGCTATCGGTGCTGGAGCAGCTTCGGGCAGAAGGCAGTATTGATGCCGAGCCGTTCATAGTGCGCAGGATGCTCACCGGCGCCTTGAGCTGGACGGTCACCTGGTACCGCCCGGAACGGGGAGGGCTGACGCTGGACGGGTTGACCGACCAGGTGCTGGCCATCATGAAGTTGTAAAATATTCATTAACATACTGAAAAAACCTTTGGTCCGGGAAATCTGTCGGGCCACAAAACTCGTTGTTTTATATCAATAAAAATTGCGATTCTGGCTTTCTCTTCAGGCCATTGGCCTGATCGGCATATCCGTTTCGGCAATCGAGCCATTTCTGTCTGAGAGCAATCGCCGCATTCTTGCACCCACAACAACAAAGCAAGAAAGGTCGTCGAACTATGATCTCCTCCCTGTTTTCCTACATGCGCCGCTGCCCGTCGCGCCTGCGCCAGACAGCGACCGCCGGAGCCGTGCTTTTGCTGGCCGGCTGCTCGGCCAATCCGATCTACACCACCACCGGTATTGTGCTGTCCAACTACTCCGAATCTGAAGCCACACCCTATGTGATGCAGATGTCGGATCCGAAGATGGCCTGTGCTCTGGGTGAGGGTACTGACCCGCTGATGTATTCCTTTTCCCGGGTAACCTCTGCCCCGGATGCTACCGGCTCGCTGCTGATGCTGCTGGCGGCCAACTGCATGGAATACCGCACCTGGGAAGCTGAACTCGATTATCTGCGGGCCGATTACAGCGGTGATGTGCCGGCTGCCAAGGATGCCCGGGAAAAAGCCAAGCGCCTGCACGCCCAGACTGCCAAGCGCCGTTACCAGGCATTTCAGCGTGCCATGGCAGCCTATGACTTTGATCCTGCTGCCGAGCCCATGGAGTGTCCGTTCCTGTTTAACGAACAGGATGAGCTGACTTTCCTGCTGGGCCTGCTGACTGGCATGCAGGCTATTGTGAACGACGCCAACTCCGGCGCCCTGGCGGGCGTACCTCGCAATATTGCGCCCCAGGCCGAGCGGGCCGCCCAGTGCCTGGATAACGAAAAGTGGGGTGGTCTGCCCAACGCAGTCCGGGCGTTGGTGTGGTTACTACTGCCTGATACCCGGCCGCCCCTTTCCCCAGACCCCTGGCAGGTGCTCGAAGCCAGCACGCAACAGGGCGTAGAGTCCGGTATCCGGGCATCTCACGCGGTGCAGGCGGTAGCGGCAGAAACCTTTGGTCGTCCGCAAGTGCTGGCGGATGCCATTGCCTCGTTTGCCGCCGCGGACGACCGCATCAAGGTATGGAATGACTTTCGGTTAGTTGATGAAGTTGCCCGAGGTGTAGTGACCTTCTCGTCTGACAAGCACTGGACCGCCAGCTACGGGCACCGCACACCGAACAGTTACTTCGGAAAAATGAGCCCGGAACGTAGCACCGAAAACGTTGAAACAATGGATCTGGACGGCCTGCTGTAGCAGCGCCGCCCGGCACGAGAAACCTTACCCACAAACACAAGAATGACCCGGAGGTCGTCATGATCCGCAAATCCCTTGCCGCTTTGACCCTTGCTGTGGCCGCTCCGCTGGCCTCAGCCCAGACCGTTTCCATGTGCGTGTTCGATGTCATCGGCGCCAACGGTGATGTGTATAACCTGGTGAAAGACTATGCCCTGGAAATGAAAGCCCACGGCGTGGATTTCCAGCTCAAACCCTACACCGATGAGGGTGTGGCGGTAGGCGATTTCAATGCCGGCCAGTGCGATGCGGTAGCGGCCACCGATATTCGTATCCGCCCGTTCAGCAAGTTTACCGGCAGCATCAGTGCTGTGGGTGCCATACCTACCTACGATGACCTGAAAACCCTGCTCGCCACCCTGGCCCAGCCGAAAGCGGCATCGCTGATGAAAGATGGCAACTACGAAGTACTGGGCATTGTGCCGGCCGGTGCCGGCTACCTGTTTGTGAATGACCGCAGCATTGATACTGCCGGTGCGTTGGCGGGCAAGCGAATGGCCACCCTGGACTATCAGAAAGACGCTATCCACATGGTGAACTATGTGAAGGCCACGGTTGTGCCCTCGGATATCACCAACTTTGCCGGCAAGTTCAACAATGGCTCTGTCGATGCCGCCTATGCCCCCGCCTTCGCCTATGAAGCGCTGGAACTGTACAAGGGTATCGGAGACAAGGGCGGTATTGTGGATTATCCGTTGGCTCAGCTGACGATCCAGATTGTTGCCCGTGACGAAGTGCTGGACGACGACACGGCCCAGAAAGCTCGGGAGGTTGCCTGGGGCATGTACCCGCAGGCGATGAACCTGATTCAGAGCCAGGAAAAGGCGATTCCGGATGGGCAGTGGATCCGCATTCCCGACCATGACATCACCGGCTACCAGGAAATGTTCCGGGAGAACCGCCTGGAGATGCGCGACGGGGTGAACAATGCGCCCAGTGTCTACGACCCGAGAATGATGAGCCTGCTGAGCAAGATCCGTTGTGCCAGCAACCCTGGCGCTTCCGAGTGCACCGCAGATAACCGGGAATAATCGGAGACACTGACGATGAACTGGCGAGCGATGACCGCTACCGGCGCAAGGACGCTCTACCCCGCGCACAGGCTGCACGGGGTAATCCTGCTGTTGTTACTTCTGGCGACCCTGGCGTTGGGTATGGGGAATTCGCTCCATTCCAGGCTCTTGTGGGTGGGCGAGCAGGTATGGCCAAACTATTACCTGCTCAACCCGGATGCCACCGAGCCTACCTGCAATCTGTTTGTTGACGTGGACAAAGAAGTGGAACGCCGGGTGGCGGCCTACAAGCCGGACCCGGACGACCTGTTCAGTTCTCCGCCCAACCCGGAGGCCATTCGCCAGTCGCTGCAAAGCAACCTGGCATTGTGCGAACAGCGTCACCTGCAGTACGCCGAAAACCAGAAGAACGCCACCTGGGCTCTGGGTGCGTTCAAGGGCGTGGAGCAGGGGCTGGCCAATTTCCTGCTCAAGAACATTGATCTGACCAAGTTCCTGTTTATTGCCATGTTTGCTATGGCGGCCGCCGTCTCCGCCCTGGACGCCGACCACATTGCCCTGCGCCTGCCCCGAAACAGGGCCGAATGGCGCTTGAGCCAGGGGTCGCAGTTTGTGGTGAACGGCTTGATGCTGTTGTCGCTCAGCACCTATGTTGGGCGGCTTCAGGCCTCTCCGGGTACGGCTGACACCATAATGTTGCAGTATGCCTGGTCGCTGGTGTTCGGCCTGTTTATGGTGATCAACGCCATCCGTTTCCTGTTCGTGCCGGAGCGGATGAGGGCCGGCTCTCTCGCCCTGTCGTCGGGGCTGGTGCTGCCGCTGTATTGCACCATGGGCCTGATCGCCATGAGCTACTTCTTCTTTATGGATGGCTACAGCTCCGGCCTCGCGATCTACTTCGGCATGATGTCCAACCTGTCGTCCATGTTCATCAACATCGGCCTGTATGTGCTGGTGGGCATGATGCTCAAGCAGACCCGGGTACCGGAGTTGCTGCTGAATGTGATCAAGCCATTCAACCTGCCGGCACCTATGCTGGCGTCGGTGATTATTTTTGCCACCGCCTTTCCGACCGCCTTTACCGGCGCCTCCGGTATCTTCATTCTGGCCGTGGGGGGCGTAGTGTATGACGAATTGCGGCGCGCCGGCGCCGGCCGCCAGTTGTCGCTGGCCACGACCGCCATGTCTGGCAGTCTGGGGGTAGTGCTCAACCCCTGTCTGTTGATTGTGGTCATAGCGGCTCTGAACAAGGAGGTGACCACCACCGAAATGTACGGCTGGGGGTTCTGGGTGTTCATTATGTCGGCCACCCTGTTCTCCTTCATCGTGTGCAAGACCGAAGGCAACTGGAAGCCGCGGCCGGCGCCCGGAGCCTTCCGGGCAGGCGTTCGCCAGCTTGGAGCGCTGGTGCCCTATGCGTTGACAGCAGCGGCAGTGATTCTGGCCATCTGGGTGGTGCTGGGGCTGAAGTTCAATGAATATAGCGCGCCGCTGATTCTGCCCCTGGTGATGCTGGCGGTGGTCATGCTCGATGCCGGCAAGGCGAGCCAGGAAACCGGCCAATCCAGAACGCAGGCTTTCTTTGATCGAAGCAGTTCAGCCGCCAGTGATTCCGCTGTGCACATCGGCGCCTTGCTGGCCCTGATCGGTTTCTCGATCTGCCTGGGCGGGATTCTGGAGCGTTCCGATATCGTGCACGCCCTGTTCCCCGAAAGCCTGACCAGCCCCTGGTTGGCGATGATGGTGATCGTGCTGATGCTGACCGTGATCGGCATGGTGATGGACCCGTTCGGTGCCGTGATCCTGGTGTCGGCCACCATTGCCCAGCCGGCTATCCAGATTGGTATCGATCCGCTGCACTTCTGGATCGTGTGCCTGGTGGCCTTCGAACTGGGCTACCTGAGCCCGCCGGTGGCCCTGAACCATCTGCTGACCCGACAGGTGGTGGGCGAAACCGAGGTGCTGGCCGCCGAGCGCACCGGGACCTTCTGGCACCGCTATCAGCGCCTGCTGCTGCCACTGGCAGTGATGGTGCCCACCCTGTTACTGGTGGCGTTTGTGCCGATGCTTTTCTACGCTCTATAGGCGCAGTAGTATTAAAAAACCCGCGAAGCTCTGCGCTCGCGGGTTTTTTGCGATCAGGCCGGTGAAATATGCCTGTAAAGGTCGGTCAGGGAAGATGGGCCGTATAACCGGTAAACCTGTACATAACGGAAATGATGCCCCGTGAAACGAATAACCCGATATGTGGTCCTGGTGTCAGGGATGGCTGTACTGGCCGGTTGTGGTGGCGGTGGAGGTTCCGGTACGTCCGCGCCTGTTTTGCCGCCTTCACCGTTGTCTGGCGTAATCAGCGTCGAGGCCAACAGCCGGGTTGATCAGGACGCCATGGACCAGCTCGGGCTTGAGGGCGCACGTCCGGCAGCCGGTATTCAGGCCCTGCCGGCCAGCTTTGTGCTGGCAGGCTATGTCAGCGGGATGGCCGGCAGTTATCCTACCGGCAGTGCCCAGTGTCAGTCCTTTGACTACAGTGCCGATCCGGCTGATGAGTTTTCTGTTTCGCTGGCGCCGGGTGAAACCCTCGTTCTTGAGAGCTTTGGCAGCTGCGAGGCTGACCCGCAACTTGAATTGCAGGTTGAGGGCGCAGAGCCGCTGCCCAGCTCGATTTCCGGGGGCCCGGCCCGGTATACCCTGCATGCCGGTGATGCCCGGGATTACCGGGTAACCGTGCGCAACACCGGAAACAATCCCGCTCGCTATATTCTGGCCAAGTCGGTCGCCTTTGGCGCCGAAGGCATGGCCTTTGACTGGCCCCGGCACGGCTTTGTGGAGGGCGAGGCGCTGGTTGCCATGGCCGGGAGTGACGGTGTACATGCGGCCATGGCGACACCGGCTGCCGAAAAAGCCCGCCGACTGGGCCCGGCGAGCTGGCTGATGACCCGACCCGGAAACCGGGTTCGCAGGGCAACATCCGGCCCGGAGGGGGAAGAAACGCTGGACTGGATCCGGGAGCTGAGGGCGACCCCCGGTGTGCTGTCGGCCACGCCTAACTACGTGGTTTCCAGCCAACAAACCGATACCCCGGTATCCGAGCCCCTGTATCCCCGGCAATGGAATTACGACCTGATCAACGGGCCGGCCGCCTGGCAGCTGGCGCCGGGAGGGGGAGCCGGGGTGAACGTGGCAGTGCTGGACTCCGGGCTGTTGCGGGCTTCGTCCAGCTCCTGGCATCCGGACCTCAACGCCAATGTCTCGGATACCATGATCGACTACATTGATAACGATGAAAACCCGGAAGACCCCGGCAGCATCGTCGGCGGCGATGTATTCCATGGCACCCACGTGGCCGGCACCATTGCTGCCGTGGTGAATGGCACAGGCTCTGGTGGCGTAGCCTACGGCGCCAGTCTGGTGCCGGTACGTGTGTTGGGGGAGGGTGGTACCGGTTCGTCCGCCGACCTGATTGCCGCCATCGACTGGCTGGTGGCGGGCCGCAACGGCCAGCCCTATGCCCATATTGTGAATATGAGTCTCGGCGGCTTGCCGCGAATTCCGGAGCTGGAGCGGGCGATTGCGGCGGGGGTCGACAAGGGCATGCTGTTTGTCGCCGCTGCCGGTAACTCGGCGTCTTCCGCGTTGGCCTATCCGGCCGCCTCTGCCAACGTTTTGGCTGTCAGTGCGGTTGACGGTGCCGGTCAGCTGGCCGGCTACTCCAACTTCGGCAGCTGGATAGACCTGGCTGCCCCCGGCGGTGATGCCAGCCGGGATGGCAACCTCGACGGCGTGGGCGATGTGGTCTGGAGTACCAGTGGTGAGCGCCAGTCTGGGGTCTCGAAGCCAGGTTATCGGGGGCTGCAGGGCACTTCCATGGCGGCACCCCACGTCGCGGGCGTGCTGGCACTGATGAAAGTCCGGGATCCAGGCATGAACTATGGCAAAGTGCGTGTCTGGCTTGAACAGGGGCAGATGACAGATGGTCAGGCACGCCGCAACGACACTCTGGGGTGGGGCATGCTGGATGCTGCCCGGGCAGTCTCAGCCGCCGGTAACGGGTTTGCCGATACCATTCTTTCCGCGTCGCCGGCTTTGGTTTCGCTCAGCAACGAGGGCGAGCAGACGGCCTCGGTGGCGCTCAATATTTTTGGTGATGGCAGTGTGTCCGGCCTTTCACTGGAAGACTTCCCTCCATGGCTCGAGGTTACCGGTCGCCTGACTGCGCCGCCTTATTCCCTGCAGGTCACCCTGCAGAAGGACCGACTGACGCCTGATGAGCCGGCCCGCGGTGTCATCGCGGTGAATTACCGGGTGGACGGTGCCGGGGCAGGGCCTTTGTCCATTCCGGTTATCGGCCAGCTGGTCAGCGACGAACAGGCCCGCAACGCCGGCCGCCACTTTGTTCTGTTAGTAAAGACTGAACCCAACGACAAGGGTTTGTATATGGCCGAATCCCAGGTGACGCTGGATGCGGAAGACGGCGTCTATGCGTTCCGCTTCGAGAGCGACGATGGCGAAGAGCCGCAGCAGCTTCGGGAAGTGCGCCCGGGCGACTACTACCTGGTGGCCGGCAGTGACCTGGATGGTGATGGAATCATCTGTCAGCCCGGTGAGGCCTGCGCGGAATACCCGGTTACCGGTATGCGAGAGGTTATCACCATCAAAGCAGGCCAAAGTCTTTCGGACATTCGGTTAACCACCGGCTTTTCGCGGCCCACGATTTCTGCCGCGTCACCGGATATACTGCCACGGCCCGGTTTTCAGGGTTATCAGCTCATGAGCGCCGGGGAAGGCCCAGACCCCGGCGATAACCGAATCAGGATGACACAATGACCAGAATCACCATCAGGCCCGCGGCGGCTGCCCTCGCCCTGACTTTAGTGGCTGGCTGCAGCGCCAATAGTCCCCGGGAGGCACAGGCTGCGCCCGAGGTGCGCCAGGTGACCCAGTCTGCCCATTGTGGCCTGACCGGCCCCGGGGTTGCGCCGGTCAATTCACCGGAAGCCCTGGAGAAGCTGCTGGGTGTCAGCGGCCAGAATATGGCCACCGGCGTTATCCGGCAGGTGGACCTTGCCTCGGAGCAGCTCATTATCGTTACTCTGGGGCAAAAGCCCACCGCCGGCTACAGTGTCGGCTTGCAGGATGTGCACTGGGACGCGCCGGCACTCAAACTGACCATGAAGGTGAATTCACCGGCACCGGATATGATGGTCGCTCAGGTAATCACCTCGCCCTGTGTGGTGCTGGCGGTGAAGGGAGACCACTGGCAAAGCCTGGAAGTGTCAGGCCTGACCCCTGAGCCCCTTGTAAGAAAACCGGGAAAGTGAAACGGTTCGACAGCACCACAAAACAACCGTTGATCTTTCAGCCTGAATCCCTAAGCTATGGCGCAACGATCATTTGCGGAGCCATGCCATTTCTATGAGCGAGCAACAGTACAACGCCGATGCTATTGAAGTCCTGAGCGGTCTGGATCCGGTGCGCAAGCGCCCGGGTATGTACACCGACACCACCAGGCCTAACCACCTTGCTCAGGAAGTTATCGATAACAGCGTAGACGAAGCGCTGGCTGGCTACGCCCGCAAAATTGACGTAATCCTTCACAGTGACAACTCCCTGAGCGTTGAAGACGACGGTCGGGGCATGCCTGTCGACATCCACAAAGAAGAAGGGGTGCCCGGGGTAGAGCTGATCCTGTCCCGGTTGCATGCTGGTGGCAAGTTCTCTGAAGGTAACTACAACTTCTCCGGCGGTTTGCACGGTGTGGGTGTGTCGGTGGTTAACGCCCTGTCTACGCATCTGGAAGTCACCATCAGACGGGATGGCCAGGTCCATCAGATGACT
>CAYUNQ010000078.1:0-249 GCA_964446185.1 uncultured Marinobacter sp.
GCAGAAGATCAATAACCTGATCCTGCCGGAGGCGAACCGGGGGGATTATGAGGAGCTGCCGGAGTATCTGAAGGACGGGATTACGGTGAACTTTGCGAAGCACTATAACGATGTGTTTCAGGTTTGCTTCGGGAATAACAAGCCGCGGAAGGGGGCTTTGGTGCATTGATTTTTTGGCCACGGAAGACACGGAAGGACACGGAAAAATAAAGAAAGGAAAACTGATTTTTTGCCACGAAATCCACGAAA
>CAYUNQ010000078.1:259-10492 GCA_964446185.1 uncultured Marinobacter sp.
TTAAAGATAAAGAATTTCTGGTTTTGCAGCCGGTAATCTTTGTTCGTGTTTTTTAGTGGATTTCGTGGCAAAAAACTAGCTGACTATAACTCACAAGCATGCCGGTTACGGGCGGGGTACAGGTTTTCTGCCGGAAAAAGATGTCTGAGCGAAGCGAGTTGTTTTTCCAAAGAAAACCTGTACCCCGCCCGGAACCAGCCACCAAGGGTTTCAGGCTGGGTGCCATGGGGGTCTGTCCACGTAGGGACAGACCCCTTGCCAGCCCCCTTCCCAGGCTGCGCTCAACCAACCACGGTTAGTCTCAGGCTTTTTCTTTCCAGCCGTCGTCTTTCAGCACAGAGCCGACGGTGAGTACCGGCGAGGCGTCGATGTCGTCGGCGTCCATCATATTGGCCACGCGCTGCAGTGAGGCCAGGATCATGGTTTGCTCCCACTCCGCCAGGCTCTGGAACTTCTTAATAAAGTCCTCCTGCAGCGGGTTGGGCGCACGGGCCAGGAGATCGGCGCCCGCTTCGGTCAGGTGCGCGTGCACCTTGCGCTTGTCCTGGGTGCTGCGTACCCGGTACACCAGCTTGCGCAGCTCCAGGCGGTCCAGGATGGTGGTTACCGTGGCCTGGCTCAGGCTTACATTCTCGGCAATGGTACCGATGGTCACCTCACCCAGATCCCGAATGGTGCGCATAATCAACAGCTGCGGCCCGGTCAGGCCTGCGTGCTTGCTCAACCGCTTGGAATGCAGATCCGTTGCCCGGATAACCCGCCGAAGCGCCACCAACACCTGATCGTAATTGTTCACACCCAACTCCACTAAGGATCAATCGTTTACACCACTAATTATTAGAGGTATTTAAACCACAGAATGCAAGTGATGGATATTACCTAGCTTGCGCCCTTTAAGCTCGCCTCACTCGGCCCCGAGGCCTGCCGAAACGACGTCTTAGCCCCGAAGGCCGGCACAACTTTTGCAGCAAGCATAGTGGATAGCAACGCTGTGTTCCGGAGTCCCTCTGGCCCGCGCTTGACAAGGCTGGGGCGGTAGTGTTTCTTAAACCTCTGAGAACATAACAATAACCCTGACACAAACAGGACATCACGATGAAACCCTCCATCAAAAAACTCGTTACTGCTATTAGCGCTTCCGTTGCCTTGATGGCCGCAGGCCAGGCGACTGCCGAGATCAAAATTGGTATTGCCGGCCCGATGACCGGCCCCGTAGCCCAGTATGGCGACATGCAATTCTCCGGTTCGCGCATGGCCATCGAGCGCATCAATGCCGCCGGCGGTGTGATGGGTGAACAGCTCGTTGCCGTTGAAGTGGACGACGTGTGTGACCCGAAACAGGCCGTGACCGTCGCCAACCGACTGGTGAACGAAGGCGTTCAGTATGTCATTGGCCACCTGTGCTCCAGCTCAACCCAGCCGGCGTCTGACATTTATGAAGACGAAGGCATTCTGATGATCACCCCGGCCTCCACCAGCCCGGAAATCACCCAGCGCGGATACGAGCTGGTGTTCCGCACCATTGGCCTGGACAGCATGCAGGGCCCGGTTGCCGGCAACTACATTGCCAGCCAGAACCCGAAGCGGGTTGCGGTAGTACACGACAAGCAGCAATACGGTGAAGGCATTGCTACCGCGGTGCGCGACACCCTGAAAGAGGCCGGCATTGAAGTGGCCATGTTTGAAGGCATTACCGCCGGCGACAAGGACTTCTCGTCGCTGGTTACCAAGATCAAACAAGCCAATGTGGATTTTGTTTACTTTGGCGGCTATCACCCGGAACTGGGCCTGATCCTGCGCCAGGCCCGCCAGGCCGATGTGACTGCCAAGTTCATGGGGCCTGAAGGTGTCGGCAACAAAGACATCAACACCATCGCCGGCGATGCGGCCGAAGGCCTGCTGGTTACCCTGCCACCAAGCTTTGATGAAAAAGAAGAGAACAAGGAGCTGGTTGCCGCCTTCGCAGAGAAAGGTGAAGACCCCTCCGGCCCGTTTGTTCTGCCCTCCTACACTGCGGTTCAGCTGATTGCCGAAGGTATCGAGATGGCGGATTCCAAGGACCCGTTCGAGGTAGCCAAGGCCCTGCGTGCCGGCACCTTTGAAACGCCAATCGGCACCGTGCAATACGACAAGGCCGGCGACCTGTTGGCCTTTGAGTTTGTGGTGTACCAGTGGCACGCAGACGGCAGTAAAACTCCGGCAAACTGAGCCAGAATCGTTTAATTGCAGTACAAACGAGGACACCTTCCCGCCGTGATCCGGGGGAAGGTGCCTTTCTGGGCGCTGTTTCTCGGAGCTCCACACCCATGCAAGACCTCCTGTATTTCTTTCAGCAGCTCATTAACGGGCTGACGATCGGGAGCACCTACGCCCTGATCGCCATCGGCTACACGATGGTTTACGGCATCATCGGCATGATCAACTTCGCCCACGGCGAAATCTATATGATCGGCGCCTACACTGCGCTTATTGCCATTACCGGCCTTGCCACCCTCGGTATTGCCTGGCTTCCCCTGATCCTGATTGTCGCGCTGCTATGCGCCGTGATTGTGTCCAGCTCCATGGGCTGGGCGGTAGAACGGATTGCTTACCGGCCGGTTCGTGGCCGGCACCGGCTGATTCCCCTGATTTCCGCCATCGGCATGTCCATCTTCCTGCAGAACTATGTGCACCTGGCCCAGGGCTCCCGCAACATCGGTTTTCCGGCCCTGATGGACGGCGGCTTCCGCTTCGGTTCAGCAGAAGGCTTCCAGATGTCGTTGTCCTATATGCAGATCACCATATTCATCACCACCCTTATCTGCATGACCATCCTCAGCCTGTTTATCTCCCGCTCCCGTATCGGCCGCGCCTGCCGCGCCGTATCGCAGGATCTGGGCATGGCCAATCTGCTGGGCATCGACACCAACCGCATCATCTCCGCCACCTTTGTGATCGGCGCGGCGCTGGCTGCGGTGGCCGGCCTGCTGTTGGGTATGTACTACGGCTCGGTTGACCCGCTGTTCGGCTTTATTGCCGGCCTGAAGGCCTTTACTGCAGCGGTACTGGGCGGCATTGGCAGCATTCCGGGCGCCATGCTCGGCGGCCTGATTCTGGGTGTGGCAGAAAGCATGACTTCCGGCTACCTCAGTGGTGAATACAAAGACGTGGTGTCGTTCAGCCTGCTGATCCTGATCCTGCTGTTCAAACCCACCGGACTGCTGGGCAAGCCGGAGGTTGAGAAAATCTGATGGCCACTCCCAACTTCAAGCATGCGCTGTTCTGCGCCTTTATAACCGTGATCATCGCCTACCCCATTCTGGGGCTGAACCTGGTAGCCCAGGGCACCAGGGTAGGCCTGGAGGGGGCGGACACAACTACCGTGATTTCTGTGCTGCTGGCCGCAGTGGCAGTCTTTTTATTCCAGCTTTACCGCGACAGCATCATGGCCAGTCTTGGCAAACTGCCGAAACTGAATCCGCTCAGCGGGCGCGAACCCATGCCCCAGGCCCGGCGTGTAAAAGTGGAAGGCTGGGTACTGACCGGCATCATCGTGTTTGCCCTGTTCTGGCCGTTCCTGGTGTCCCGCGGGTCGGTAGACCTGGCCACACTGGTGCTGATTTACATCATGCTGGCGCTGGGTCTGAACGTGGTGGTTGGCCTGGCCGGCTTGCTGGATCTGGGCTACGTGGCCTTCTACGCGGTTGGCGCCTACACCTTTGCGCTGCTGTCGCAGTATTTTGGCCTGAGCTTCTGGGCCGCCCTGCCCATCGGTGCCTGCCTGGCGGCCCTGTTCGGGCTGGTGCTGGGTTTTCCGGTACTTCGGTTACGGGGTGATTACCTGGCCATCGTGACCCTCGGCTTCGGGGAAATCATCCGCATCCTGCTGAACAACTGGACAGCGGTTACCGGCGGCCCCAACGGCATTGGCGGCATTCCCGAACCTACCCTGTTCGGCATGGAATTCGGCCGGCGAGTTAAGGAAGAAGGCAATACTTCCTTCCATGAAACCTTCGGCATTGCCTACAGCGGCGAGCACAAGGTGATCTTCCTGTACCTGATTGCCCTGGTGCTGGCGGTGATTACCGCACTGGTGATCCGCCGGCTGATGCGCATGCCCGTTGGCCGGGCCTGGGAAGCCCTGCGGGAAGATGAAATTGCCGCCCGCTCACTGGGCCTCAGCCGCACAGCGGTGAAACTCTCAGCCTTTACCATCGGCGCGTTCTTTGCCGGCTTTGCCGGTACCGTGTTTGCCGCCAAGCAGGGCTTTATCAGCCCGGAGTCGTTCGTGTTCCTGGAATCCGCCATCATCCTGGCCATTGTGGTGCTGGGCGGCATGGGCTCGCAGATCGGCGTTATCCTCGCTGCCATTGCGGTCACCATCCTGCCGGAGCTGGCCCGGGAGTTTGCCGATTACCGCATGCTGATCTTCGGTGCCGCCATGGTGCTGATGATGGTGTGGCGGCCGCAGGGGCTGATGCCCATGCGCAGGATTCACATTGAACTGAAACGGCAGGAGTGACAGACATGCTAGAAGTATCCAATCTGTCCATGCGCTTTGGCGGCCTGCTGGCAGTCGACCAGGTAAGCCTGGACGTACAGGAACGGGAAATCGTATCGATCATCGGCCCGAACGGGGCCGGTAAAACCACGGTGTTCAACTGCATCAGCGGGTTCTACAAGCCAACCGGTGGCAAGATCCTGTTCGAAGGGCGTGAGATTCAGGGCACGCCTGACTACAAGATCTCCCGGCTGGGTATGGTGCGCACCTTCCAGCACGTACGGCTGTTCAACCAGATGACGGTGGTGGAAAACCTGCTGGTAGCCCAGCACCGGCACCTGAACACCAACCTGCTGGCGGGCCTGCTGAAAACCCCCAACTTCCGGGAGCGGGAACAGAAGTCACTGGACCGGGCCACTTACTGGCTCGACCGGGTCGGCCTGCTGGACCTGGCCAACCGGGAAGCCGGCAACCTGGCCTACGGCCAGCAGCGGCGGCTGGAAATTGCCCGCTGCATGGTGGCCGAGCCCAAGCTGCTGATGCTGGACGAACCCGCCGCCGGCCTGAACCCGGCCGAAACCAAAGACCTCAACCAGCTGATTGTCAGCCTGAAGTCCGACTACAACGTGTCGGTACTGCTGATCGAGCACGACATGAGCCTGGTGATGGACATTTCCGACCGGATAACCGTGATCAACCAGGGCCGCCCCCTGGCCAGCGGCACGCCGGCAGAAGTCCGCCAGAACGACGATGTGATCAAAGCCTACCTGGGCGAGGCCTGAGGAAACACCATGCTAGTACTGGAAAACGTTCATACCCACTACGGCAAGATCGAGGCCTTGCACGGGGTGTCTGTGGAGGTGAACAAGGGCGAAATTGTCTCGCTCATCGGCGCCAACGGCGCCGGCAAAACCACCCTGCTGATGACCGTTTGCGGCAACCCGCAAGCCAGCGCCGGCCGGGTGATTCTGGAAGGCCGGGACATCACCAACGAAGCCACCTCCAACATCATGCGCTCCGGCATTGCCATCGTGCCGGAAGGTCGCCGGGTATTTTCCGGGCTGACGGTGGAAGAAAACCTGCACATGGGCGGCTTTTTCAACACCAAGGCGGAAATCCGCAAAAGCCAGGACCACGTGTACGAGCTGTTCCCGCGCCTGAAAGAGCGGGAGCACCAGCGTGCCGGCACCATGTCTGGCGGCGAACAGCAAATGCTGGCCATTGGCCGGGCGCTGATGAGCAAGCCGCGGATGATTATTCTGGACGAGCCGTCACTGGGGCTGGCACCGATTATCATCCAGCAGATTTTTCAGATCATCGGCCACTTGCGGGACGAAGGCATTACCGTGTTTCTGGTGGAACAGAATGCCCATCAGGCCCTGAATCTGGCAGACCGGGGCTACGTGCTTGAGACCGGGCGCATCCGTCTGCACGACACCGGCAAGAACCTGCTGGCGAACCCGGAGGTGCGGGAAGCGTATCTCGGGGGCTAGGTGAATCACGCCGCCAGACACGGCAGAATCCTGAGTGATAGAAGTCAATAACCTATTGATCCAGCAGTTTGAATCCTTCCCTAATACGGGTTTTCATCTATACTGAAACCAACGGTCACACCAATTACCGGTAAACCTATCGGGACCGTTGTCTTGCAGCCAACCCAGGAAATTCCGGTTGCAGGGTATGCGACGAAGCAAAAAACCACATAAAGGAGTGGATAATGAAAAAACTGATCGCAGGTGCAATTCTTCTTGGCGCATCTTCCATGGCATTCGCCCAGCCTGGCTGTGGTGTTGGCGCCATGATCTGGAAAGGCCAATCCGGTATCGCTCCACACGTACTGGCCGCCACCACCAACGCAACCTTCGGTAACCAGACTTTCGGTATGACCACCGGTACTCTGGGCTGCTCCACCAACCAGTCTGTTCAATCCATGGCTATGTACATGGACAGCAACATCGACAAGGTTGCCCGTGACATGTCCCGTGGTTCCGGCGAAAACCTGGACACCCTGGCCGTTCTGCTGGGTGTAGAAGAAGCCGACCGTGATACCTTCCGCAAAGTACTGCAAGACAACTTTGCAGCTATTTTCCCGAACTCTGACACCACCTCCGGCGAAGCGGTAGATTCCATCGTTTCCCTGCTGGAGCAGGACGAGTCTCTGAGCAAGTATGTAGCCGCCTGATCGGCTAAACCCGAAGGATTGAACCCGCGCCATGGATGGCGCAGTATCGCTGTACCAATCCAAACCGGACATAAACAATTCCCATGGGCTACCCCTCGCGCACTGGGCAGGCTGCACTCTGGCTTGCATGTTCACTCGCAACCCCGGCAACCTTCGCCGCCATTCCCGACAACCTTCACGAGCACCCGGTATGGCTCACGCTTGGCCACTACCACCAGGATACCCTGGGCTCCGGTTTCACCAGCCAGGCAGACGACCCTGCGTTTTTCCTGAGCGAAAATGGCAAAACCTCGCCGGAAGCAGAACTACAGGCAACCCTGGAAGCCATCCGCCAGCCCGGCGGCGGCGATGACCACGCCCGCTGCCGCTTTCCGGCCCGTGATGCCTGGTTGCGGGAACAACTGGATTTACCGGACACCCCGGTAGACTGCCCGGCTTACGACGAATGGGCCGAGACCCTGAACACCGAGAAAGTCACCCTGGTGTTTGCGGCCTCGTACCTGAACAGCCCGTCCTCCATGTTCGGCCACACCTTCCTGCGGCTGGACCCGCCCCAGGACGATGAGGAAACCGACCTGCTGCTGGCCAATACCATTTCCTATGCAGCGGATGCCGCCGAGCACGATAGCGAGTTACTGTTTGCCTACCGGGGCATTTTCGGCGGTTACCCGGGCATCACGGCTATCCAGCCCTATTACGAAATGATCCGGCTGTATAACGATATCGAGCACCGGGATCTCTGGGAATACACCCTGAACCTGACCCAGCCGGAAGTCGACACCCTGCTGGCCCACACCTGGGAGATTCAGGACAAGAACTTTGACTACTACTTCTTCGACGAAAACTGTGCCTACCGCCTGCTGGCGCTGATCGACGCTGCCCGCCCGGGCACAGACCTGCTGGACGAAGTAAGCACTCACGCCATTCCCTCTGACACCGTGCGCTGGGTGCGCGATGCCGGGCTGGTGGAAAGCATTCATTACCGCCCCTCGGCGGCCACCTCCGTCGCCCACAGCCTCGACAGCCTGCCGCCAGAACACCGGACCATCGCCGCTGCGGTCGCCAACGGCTATGTGGGCGTGAACGGTCCGGAAGTTCGGGCGCTGAGTAAAAACGACCGCGCCCAATTGCTGGACGCCACCTACGACTACGTGCGCTACCAGAGCGAAGCCGAAGGATGGCCCCGGGAGCACGCCGCACCGCTGTCGCACCAGCTACTGGTTGCCCGCAGCCAGATTGACGGGGCGGAAGAACTACCAAGGGTACCGGAGCCTGAAATCCGCGACGACCAAGGCCACGATACCTTCCGCCTGAGCCTGGGCTCCGGCCAGCTGGCCCATAGCGAATTCACCCAGCTGACCCTCCGGCCTGCGTACCACGACGTGCTGGACCCGCCCGCCGGTTACCGCACCGGTGCACAACTGCAATTCCTGCGGCTAGACGCCCGCCTGTATCACGACAACAACGAACTGCAGGTGGAACAGATTACCGGGGTGGAAATACGCTCCCTGAGCCCGAGGAACCAGTTCTTTTCGCCCATTTCCTGGCAGGTAGGCTTCGGTGGCCGCCGCACCGATACCGGCGATGACCGAGTGCTCACGCCCTACCTGGAAGGGGGTGCCGGCGGCAGCTGGGGCTTGGGCCAGAATACCCAGGCCTTCGCCATCGCCACGGCGGATGTGGAAATCGATGACGACCTGCGCCGCGGCCACGACTTCGCCCCCGGCGCAGACCTCGGCCTGCTGCACCAGAACAACCGGTTCAGCCTGCTGACCGGCGCCAAAACCAAGGCCTGGATCATCAGCAGCCAGCACCGGCAAGACCAGCTGTACCTGGAAGGTAACTGGCACATCGGCCGGGAGTTCAGCGTATTCGCCAAATTCACCCGGGAAGACCACTACGACAGGTACCAAAGCACATGGCAAGCCGGCCTGCACGCCTACTTCTGAACACCAAAACCGCCATCGCCACCCTGCTGGCCCTGGCCACACTGCTGCAAACCGGCTGCAGCAGTGTGTTCTTCTTCCCGGACAACACCACCTACGTCACCCCGGACCGGCTCAACCTGGAATACGAAGACGTCTACCTCGACACTGCAGACGGCGAAACCCTGCACGGCTGGTGGCTCCCCGCCCTCACCGACGAGCCCGCCAAAGGCACGGTTTACTACCTGCATGGCAACGCTCAGAACGTCAGTGCCCACATCCTCAACGCCGCCTGGCTGCCGGAACAGGGCTATAACGTGTTCACCATCGACTACCGTGGCTACGGCCAGTCTACTGGCGCGCCAGACATCGAAGGCGCCCTGCACGACGTAGAAACCGGCCTGCGCTGGCTGGCCGACCAGAACAGCACCAGCGAGCGCCCGCTCTACCTGCTCGGCCAAAGCCTTGGCGGCGCCCTGGGCATTGCCCTGGCCAGCGAATGGGTGGAACGGAACGAAGAACCGGAACTGAGTGGCGTCATTCTGGACGGCACCTTCTCGGGCTTTCGCTACATCGCCCGGGAGAAGCTCGGCCTGTTCTGGCTCACCTGGCCACTCCAGTACCCCCTGAGCTGGACGATCCCGGAGGACTACGAAGGCATGGACATGATTGCCGGTGTGTCGCCGGTACCGGTGATGATTATCCACAGCGTGCGGGATGGCATTATTCCGTTTGAGCATGGTGTGCGGTTGTATGAGGCGGCGGAGCAGCCCAAGACGTTTTTGCAGACGGATACGCCCCATGCGGCTACGTTTGTGATTCCTGCGTATCGCGAGGCGGTGCTGGAGTTTATGGAAAAGAATTTTTAGCCACTAAACCCACAAAATCACACGAAAAAATGAAAGCTTATAAAGCAGAAAACCCGCCAGGAGGCGGGTTTTCGTGTTACTGACTCAGTGAAAAATCAGTCAGCGAAGTCAGTCGGCTGCTCGCCTTCCTGAACTTCTTTCATGGACAGCTTCACGCGACCACGGTTGTCGACATCCAGAACCTTGACCAGAACTTCCTGACCTTCGCTCAGCTCGTCAGTGACGTTCTCGATACGGCGCTCGGAGATCTGGGAAATGTGTACCAGACCATCCTTACCCGGCAGGATGTTAACAAAGGCACCGAAGTCCACAATGCGCTCAACGCGACCCTTGTAGATAGCACCCACTTCGATCTCGGCAGTGATTTCCTTCACGCGATTCACGGCAGCCTGTGCGGCAGCGGCGTTATCGGCGTAGATCTTCACGTTGCCGTCGTCGTCCAGATCAATAGACGCACCGGTTTCGTCACAGATAGAACGGATCACAGAACCGCCCTTACCGATCACGTCACGGATTTTGTCCGGATGGATCTTGATGGTGGTGATGCTCGGCGCACGATCAGACAGCTCGGCACGCGGAGTGGAGATCACCTTGTTCATCTCGTCCAGAATGTGCAAACGCGCGGCGTTGGCCTGCTCCAGGGCAAGTTCCATGATTTCATCGGTAATGCCCTGGATCTTGATATCCATCTGCAGGGCAGTTACGCCGTCTTTGGTACCGGCAACCTTGAAGTCCATGTCGCCGTAGTGGTCTTCCGCCCCGGCGATGTCGGTCAGG
>CAYUNQ010000079.1:0-9501 GCA_964446185.1 uncultured Marinobacter sp.
TTTTGTCCAGACTCCGGCCTATTCCGGCAAGCCCCTGAACGCCATGGTGGTGCTGGATACCGAAGGGGTGATCAAAGGCTCCAAGGTAATCCACCACGATGAGCCGATCCTGCTGATCGGTATCCCCGAGCAGAAAATGCATGATTTCACCGATCAGTACGCCGGCCTGAAAGCAGACCAGCGCGTGACGGTAGGGGGGAAATCATCCGAGCGCCGCGTGGCGGTAGATGGCCTGTCTGGTGCCACGGTTACCGTTATGGTGATCAATGAGGTCATCATGCGCACAGCTCACCGCGTAGGTGGCGAGCTGGGTTTGATAGAGGTTAACGAAGGCAGCAAGCGCCCACCGATGGCCGACGTGGTTATGGACGCCTACCAGGACAAAACCTGGGAGGAGCTGACCGGTGACGGTTCCATCCGCCGGCTGTTGCTGACCCGCGGTACCGTGGACGATGCCTTCAAGGGCGGTCCGGCGGAGGGCGTTGAAGCCGCCGCTCCCGGCCAGCGTGACAATCCGCTGATTGACCTCTATGCGACTTATCTTGACACCCCGACCATCGGCCAGAACCTGCTGGGTGAGCGCCAGTATCAGTGGCTGATGTCCGAGCTGAAAGACGGTGAGCACGCCATTGCCGTGCTGGCCACCGGCAGCTATTCCTTCCGGGGTTCAGGCTATGTTCGCGGGGGAATCTTTGACCGGTTGCAGATCCGTCAGTTCGGCGACACCTTCAACTTCCGCGACCTGGACTACTACCGCCTGAGCGATGTCTATCTTGAGGGCATGCCGCGGCTGCCGGAAATGGCCATCTTCATCGTACGCCAGCAGTACAACTTCGACCCCGGTACCCCTTGGTCCCTGGAGCTGACGGTCAAGCGCCAGACCGGCCCGCTGGATAGCGAATTCGCGGTATTCCCGCTGGAATACCAGCTGCCGGACCAGTATTACACCCGTGCTGAGCCGGTTCTGACCGAAGAAGAGTGGTTGGAAGAGCAGCCCCTGTGGGTGCAGGTGTGGTACCAGAAAGAGTTCCAGTTGATTGTGTTGGGTGCCGGCATTGCCGTGCTGCTGTTCATCCTGTTCTTCCAGGACTGGCTGGTACAGAAGCCGAAGATGATGCGCTGGATCCGTCACGGCTTTCTGGTTTACACCCTGTTCTTCATCGGTTGGTACGCGCTGGGGCAGTTGTCGATCGTTAACGTGCTGACCTTCGTGAACAGTTTGATCAGCGGCTTTACCTGGGAAACCTTCCTGATTGACCCGATGCTGTTCATCCTCTGGTCGGTAGTTGCCGGCATCGTGCTGCTCTGGGGCCGCGCTGTGTATTGCGGCTGGTTGTGCCCGTTTGGTGCCCTGCAGGAACTGATCAACGAAATTGCCCGCAAGCTGAAGGTGCCCCAGTACACCGTGCCGTTTGCCTGGCATGAGCGCCTGTGGGCCATCAAGTACATCATTCTTCTTGTGTTGTTCGGCGTGTCTCTGGAATCGCTGGCAACGGCAGAACAGATGGCTGAAGTTGAGCCGTTCAAAACTGCCATCACCCTGCATTTCGATCGTACCTGGCCGTTCGTGACTTACGCTGTACTGCTGCTGGTGGTGAACATCTTTACCCGCAAGGTTTACTGCCGCTACCTGTGCCCGCTGGGTGCTGCACTGGCGCTGCCCACCAAGCTGCGGGTGTTTGACTGGCTCAAGCGTCGCAAAGAGTGTGGTAATCCCTGCCGCCTGTGTGACCACGAGTGTGAAGTGCAGGCGATCCACCCGGACGGCACCATTAACTATATGGAATGCCACTACTGCCTGGATTGTCAGATGACCTATTTCGACGACCACAAGTGCCCGCCACTGATTGTTAAGCGTCGTGGCAAGCGCCGTGGTCAGAACTCCCCCGGCCGCCCGGAAGAAATTCCGGTGGTGCAGGTGAGCTGAGTAGTCCCGAGGAGCCAACCATAAGGCCCCGGAAAGCCATGAGAAGCAATAACCGCCATAACCAATAACGGAGTTGGATGCTATGAAAAAAACAGATGATCTGACCAAGGATACGCCGGAGGCACCGGAGGGTGGCCTGAGCCGTCGTCGCTTTATGGGCGCAGCAGCGCTCGCAGGCGTAGCCGGTGCAACCGGTCTTGGCACATCCATCATGACCCGTGAATCGTTTGCTGCTGCCGCCAAGGAAGCCAAGAACAAGATTCACATCGAGCCCGGCGAACTGGACGAGTACTACGGTTTCTGGAGTGGTGGCCACCAGGGCGAGGTGCGTGTTCTGGGTGTGCCATCCATGCGTGAACTGATGCGGATTCCGGTATTCAACGTGGACCCGGCTACCGGTTGGGGTATCACTGACGAGAGTAAGGCCATTCTCGGCGGCGACCAGCAGTACCTGAACGGTGACTGCCACCACCCGCATATTTCCATGGAAGACGGCCGCTATGATGGCAAATACCTGTTCATCAACGACAAGGCCAACACCCGGGTAGCCCGTATTCGTCTGGACATTATGAAGACGGACAAGGTCACCTTCATTCCGAACGTTCAGGCAATCCATGGTCTGCGCCTGCAGAAGGTGCCCCGCACCAACTATGTGTTCTGTAACGCCGAGTTTGTGATTCCGCAGCCGAACGATGGCAGCGACTACAGCCTTGAAAACAGCTACACCATGTTCACTGCGCTTGACGCCGAAACAATGGATGTTGCCTGGCAGGTGATTGTCGACGGCAACCTGGATAACACCGATGCTGACTACACCGGCAAGTACGCGGCCTCTACCTGCTACAACTCCGAGCGGGCGCTGGATCTGGCCGGCACCATGCGTAACGACCGCGACTGGGTCGTCGTGTTCAACATCGAGCGTATCGCGGCTGCCGTGAAAGCCGGCAAGTTCAAGACCATCGGCGATTCCGGCGTTCCGGTTGTAGACGGGCGTGGTAAATCTGAATTTACCCGTTACATACCGGTACCTAAGAACCCGCATGGCCTGAACACCTCTCCGGACGGCAAGTACTTTATTGCCAACGGCAAGCTGTCTCCGACCTGTTCCGTTATTGCCATCGACAAGCTTGATGACCTGTTCGACGACAAGATCGAACTGCGCGACACTATCGTTGCCGAGCCGGAGCTGGGCCTTGGGCCTCTGCACACCACCTTTGATGGCCGTGGCAATGCCTACACCACGCTGTTTATCGACAGCCAGGTGGTGAAGTGGAACGTTGCAGATGCTATCAAGCACTACAATGGCGAGAATGTGAACTACATCCGCCAGAAGCTGGATGTTCATTACCAGCCGGGCCACAACCACGCGTCGCTGACCGAGTCCCGCGATGCCGACGGCAAGTGGCTGGTGGTATTGTCCAAGTTCTCCAAGGACCGCTTCCTGCCGGTTGGCCCGCTGCACCCGGAGAACGATCAGCTGATCGACATTTCCGGTGAGGAAATGAAGCTGGTGCACGACGGCCCGGCGTTCGCCGAACCCCACGACTGCATCCTGGTGCGTCGTGACCAGATCAAGACCAAGAAAATCTACGATCGTGACGACGCTTACTTCGCCCCGACCGTTGAACAGGCCAGGAAAGACGGCATCACACTGGAAGCCGATAACAAAGTTATCCGCGATGGCAACAAGGTGCGTGTGTACATGACCTCGGTTGCGCCCCAGTTCGGTATGCTTGAGTTCAAGGTCAAAGAAGGTGATGAGGTTACCGTTGTTGTAACCAACCTGGACACCATCGAAGACGTAACTCACGGCTTCTGTATGGTTAACCACGGTGTAAGCATGGAAATCAGCCCGCAGCAGACATCGTCTGTTACCTTTACTGCCGGTAAGCCCGGTGTGTACTGGTATTACTGCAACTGGTTCTGCCACGCGCTGCACATGGAAATGGGTGGTCGCATGCTGGTCGAAAAGGCCTGATCATTGCTCCCTGGCAGGGAGCCCCGGATACGGGGCTCCCGCCTTTCACCTTTTTGAGACAATTTGATGTACCAGATTCTGCGTTATGGAGCGGCCCTGTCAGTCGCTTTTTTATCGCTTGCCGCCAATGCGGGCCTGCAACAGCAGCTTGATAACCTGGAACCGGGTTCGGCCATTGAACTTCCACCTGAAACACTTCCGCCACTGGCTATCAGCGTGCCGGGTGTGACGGTGTCCTGCGCTCCGGAAACCGTGATTGACGGCGGCGGCAAGGGCAATGCTGTGCATATTCTGGCCGAGGAGGTGACGCTTTCAGGCTGCACGGTGCGCAACTGGGGTGAGGACCTGAATGAGCTGGACGCAGGCATCTTTGTCGCCCGGGAAGCCAGGGGCTCAACCATCGAGAATAACCAGATTCAGGGGCCGGCCTTCGGCATCTGGCTGGACGCGACACCGGATGTCACAGTGCGCGACAACTTCATTCGCGGGGAAACCCGGCTGCGGTCCCAGGACCGGGGCAACGGCATTCACCTGTTCAATACCACCGGGGCGCTGATCGAGGGTAACGAGATTACCCAGACCCGGGACGCTATTTATATCGAGACCGCCAACAACAACAAGATCCGTAACAACGTGATGACGGATCTGCGTTACGGCATTCACTACATGTACTCAATGCATAACCTGCTCGAGGGTAATTCAACCCGGGGTACCCGAACCGGTTATGCGTTAATGCAAAGCAAGTATCTGACGGTGCTGAACAACCGCTCCGAAAATGACCAGAACTATGGCATCCTGATGAACTTCATCACCAACTCGACCCTGCGAGGCAATGTGGTCAAGGGTGTGTCTGAGGGGCAGACCGGCGATGTGATGATTACCGGCGGCGAAGGCAAGGCAGTCTTTATCTACAACTCCCTGTACAACACCTTCGAGGGCAATCTGTTTGCCAACAGCAACATCGGCATTCACCTGACCGCCGGGTCAGAGCAAAACGATGTGTTTGACAATGCCTTTGTCAACAATGAGCGCCAGGTAAAGTATGTGGCTACCCGCACCCAGACCTGGGCAAAAAACGGCAGGGGTAACTTCTGGAGCGATTATCTGGGCTGGGACCGCAACCAGGACGGCCTGGGCGATGTGCCCTATGAACCCAACGACAACGTAGACCGGCTGCTGTGGAAATACCCGGAAGCCAAGGTGCTGATGTTCAGCCCTGCGGTCGACACCCTGCGCTGGGTGCAGGATGCCTTCCCGGTAGTGAAATCTGCCGGTGTGAGTGACCCCCATCCGCTGATGCGAATTCCCGAGTACCTGCAATCGGAGATCCGATGAACTGTTTTCGACTGGAGAACGTCAGCCACCGTTACGACAAGGCAACGGTGCTGCACGGTGTTGACCTGCGGCTGGAACCGGGAGAAATCCTGGGCTTGTTCGGCCATAACGGAGCTGGCAAGACCACCTCGATCAAACTGATCCTGGGGCTGATGAAGCCTACCGAAGGCAGGGTGTCGGTACTGGAAGGTGAAGCCGGCGACCCGAACGTCACCCAGCATATCGGCTACCTGCCGGAGAACGTAATGTTCTACCCGCAGCTGACCGGCCGGGAAATTCTCAGCCACTTCGCCCGCCTCAAAGGCGCTCCCCTGCGCCAGGTGCCGGAACTGCTGAAGCAGGTGGGCCTTGGTGATGCCATGGACGCCCGCACGAAAACCTATTCCAAGGGTATGCGCCAGCGCCTGGGCCTGGCCCAGGCACTGCTTGGCAAACCCAAGCTGCTGATGCTGGACGAGCCCACCGTGGGCCTGGACCCGGTGGCCACGGCAGACCTGTACCGCCTGCTGCGCGACCTGCGCGACGACGGCACCGGCATTGTCCTGTGCTCCCACGTGCTGCCAGGGGTTGAACCCTATATCGACCGGGCCGCCATTCTGACCGATGGCGCCCTGAAAGCCGCTGGCGACCTGTCGTCTTTGCGCCAGCAGGCCAATATGCCGGTAACACTGAGCCTGTTGCCTGCTAACAGCCTGGCGGCACTTGAGAAAACAATCGAACAGGCCGGGCCAAGCACCGGGCTGATGATGAAAACCGATAACGGACGACTACAGGTAGACGTGAGACCCCAGGACAAAATGCCCCTGATACAGACCCTGATGAATTCCGGCGAAGTAGCCGACCTGGGCATTCACCAGCCCAGCCTTGAAGACATCTACGTGCACTTCATCGGCTCCGGCGGCCTGGCACACCGTGGAGGCAGCCAATGAACGCAATCTGGACCATCGCCCGAAAAGAGTTGAGCGACAGCCTGCGTAACCGCTGGCTGGTCGCTATTTCGATCGTATTTGCCACCCTGGCCCTGGGGATTGCCTGGTTTGGCGCGGCCGCGTCCGGGCAGGTAGGCTACGCCTCCACCCCCGCCACCATTGCCAGCCTGGCCAGCCTGGGTATCTTCCTGATCCCCCTGATTGCCTTGTTGCTGGCCTACGACGCCATCGTTGGCGAAGAAGAGGGCGGCACCCTGTTGCTGCTGATGACCTACCCGTTGAGCAAAAGCCAGCTGCTGCTGGGCAAGTTCATGGGCCACGGCCTGACCCTCGCCCTCGCCACCCTGATCGGTTTTGGTGTGGCCGGCGTTGCCATTGCCCTGCTGGTAGAAGACGTTGCCATCGGTGCCCTGGCGGTAGCCATGGGGCGTTTTATTGGCTCCACCATCCTGCTGGGATGGGGCTTTATTGCCCTGGCGTACCTGGTCAGCGTGCGGGTCAGCGAAAAGCCCGTCGCCGCCGGTATGGCCCTGGCTATCTGGTTCTTCTTTGTGCTGATCTTTGACCTGATGTTGCTGGGCGTCCTGGTGGCCAGCGAAGGCAAGCTCAACCCCGAGTTACTGCCCTGGCTGCTGATGCTCAACCCCACCGACATCTACCGGTTGCTCAACATCGTCGCCTTCGGCGACAGCAGCCAGTTGAGCGGTGTTCTCAGTCTGGGCTCCGACCTGCCCATCGGTGCCGGCGGCCTGTGGCTCGGCCTGCTGGTGTGGTGCGCCGTTCCCCTGGCCGGCGCCCTGTTACTGTTCAAAAACCGAAGAATCTGACCCTTACCGGAGAGTACTGACCCATGACAACCCATTTCAGCAAATGGCTCATCGCCGCACTGGCTGTTATCGCACTCGCCGGATGCTCCGGCGGTGAACAGGAAGTCGTCGCCAAGCCCGACCCCGTCCACTTCGAATCCGGCGACGAATGCCACGTATGCGGCATGGTCATCACCAACTTCCCGGGCCCCAAAGGCCAGGCCTTCACCGAACGCGAACAGCACACCCGCAAATTCTGCTCCACCAAAGACATGTTCGCCTGGTTCCTGCAGCCGGAAAACGAAAACCGCGACCACACCCTGTACGTCCACAACATGGCCCAGACCGACTGGGAACACCCGGACGACACCCACCTGATCGACGCCCGTGAAGCCTTCTACGTAGCGGGCTCCGAACGCACCGGTGCCATGGGCCCGACCCTGGCCTCCTTCGCCACCCAGGCTGAAGCCGCAGCCTTCGCCTCAGAGCACGGCGGAGACGTCCTGGCCTTCGCCGATATCACCCTGGACCACCTCAACGCCGGCATGGCCATGCACGACATGGGTGGTATGGAAGGTATGCATGATGGACACGACATGGATATGACTGAAGAAGCCGGAATGGATGGTGACCACAACATGGAAGAAGGCCACAGCGGTCACAATATGGACCACTGAAGCAGAAATGCGAAAGCAGAAGTCGCCCAGCACCCGGGAGGCATAAGTCATCGTTTCTAAAGACTATGCCACCGAAGCCCGGAGGAGTGGGTGAGGACAGACTGTCCAAAAATGTGCGGAGCCATGGATGGCGGAGCCCAAGCGCCACAGGGAAGTGCCGCAAGGAGCGGTTTTTGGACAGTCTGTCCTCATCCGCTCCAGCTCCGGATCTGGAAGTCTAAGGGTCAGCCCCCCGTCATATTCATAAACCGAAGAATCTGCACCTCCCCCTCCGAAGAAAAGTGATGCCGCTCCGGCTTCAGGTCCATCGCCGAAATAATCGCCTGCCGAAGCGTCTCATCATCGCCTGGGAATTCCCGCAGAACCTCCCGCAAATCCATCGAGTGCTCGTTCCCCAGACACAGCAAAAGCCGCCCCTCCACCGTAACCCGAACCCGGTTACAGGTGTCACAGAAATTATGGGAATGCGGAGAAATAAAACCCACCCGAACCGGACTGTCTGGCATCCGGTAATAGCGCGCAGGCCCGCCGGAATCCTCGGTAGCGGGAATCAATTCATGGCGCTGGCGGATAATGTCCCGCACCTCGGCACTCGTACACAGGGCCAGGCCACGGTCGTGCTCGGAAATCTCCCCCAGCGGCATCTCCTCGATAAAGGTAATATCCAGCTGCTTTTCGCGGGCAAACTCAATCAGCTCCGGCACTTCAGCATCGTTACGGCCCTTCATCACCACCGTATTCAGCTTGATGCCCCGAAAGCCGGCCTCGCGGGCGGCTTCAATGCCATCGAGCACCTGGCTGAGCCGGCCCGTGCGGGTAATCGTGTGGAACTTGTCCGGATCCAGCGAATCCAGGCTGATATTAAGGCGGTGCAGCCCGGCACGGCGCAAATCATCGGCCAGCTGCGGTAACTGGCTGCCGTTGGTGGTCATGGCAAAGTCCCGAAGACCGTAACTGCCAATCTCCTTTACCAGGTCCAGAACACCTTTGCGCACCAGCGGCTCGCCCCCGGTCAGGCGGATTTTCTCGGTGCCCAGATCCACAAAACTGCGGGCTACCCGGGCAATCTCTTCCAGGGAAAGGATCTGGTCTCGTGGCAGAAACACCATATCCTCTGCCATGCAGTAAACACAGCGGAAGTCACAGCGGTCGGTTACCGACAGGCGAACATAATTCACTGTGCGGCCGAAGCGGTCTGTCAGTCTGTTTGCTGGCATCGGGATCCGGTCCTGTTGATCATGCTTGGTTTTGAGTATAGAGCAAGTATGGCAAAGCCTGCGGTGGATTCCGAGGCCCTATACGGACAAACACCAGTGCCACCGGCAATCACTTAATGGGTATTTATAATGTGGCTTATCGGGGCTAAACTCAAAAAAAAGACCCTAATCCTGAATCACTGTACAATGGATACACGTATGAAAGGTCATCAGGCCCGCATGATCGGCGCACAGCCAGGTAAAACCGGTTTCCGGATTCTTGCGTATATCTCGGCGTTACTCGGCCTGATTGGCGTGGTTTTGCCACTGTTGCCAACCACACCGTTTATGATTCTGGCTGCGTACTTTGCCAGCAGGGGCTCGCCAGCGTTTGCTTTGTGGCTGGACCGGCATCCCACATTTGGTCCGGCGATCGGGCAGTGGCGAGAGCGCCGGGCAGTCCCCCTGAAGGCGAAGTTGCTGGCCCTGAGTATGATGGTGCTGAGCTGGAGCATGTTGCTTGCTCTGGGCTCGCCTGCACCGGTACTGACAATTTCCGGCCTGTTCCTGTTGGCAGTCGCGGTTTGCCTGATTAGCAGGCCGACGTGCTGAGCAGTTCGGCCTCTTGGAGTAATGCATGCATATTACCCGTT
>CAYUNQ010000079.1:9511-10438 GCA_964446185.1 uncultured Marinobacter sp.
CAGACTATTCACTCCGGGTTCTGATCTACCTGGCAGAGCAGGGTGATGGCCTGACGACCATCCAGGAAATCGCAGACAGTTACGAGATTTCCAAGAACCACCTGATGAAGGTGGTGCACCAGCTGAACAAGAAGGGTTACATAGAGACTGTTCGGGGCAAAAAAGGGGGCATGCGTCTGCACATGGCCCCGCAGGATATCAATATCGGGATTCTGGTTCGTGAAACCGAGCAGGATCTGAGTATTGTGGAGTGCCTCTCGTCAAATACTGCCTGCAAGATCACCCCGGTGTGTGGCCTGAAACAGATGTTCGGCGAGGCCCTGAAAGCCTTTCTGGAGGTGCTCGATAAATACACCCTGGCCGACGTGGTTCGTGATCAGCATCGGCCACAGCTAATGCGCCTGCTTCAGATTGCCTGAAGCTGACCGCGCTCTTCCAGTCGGGTCCTGACAGAGTCCGGCAGGGAGAAGCGGGCGATCCGGCTCAGCACGGTGCCGTACTGTTTGGCAAAGCTGCCGGTGTTGTACGGAATATCGTACTTCTTGCACACGGCCTGCACCTTCTCGGACAGCTCCGGGTAACGGTGAGCCGGCAGGTCCGGAAACACGTGGTGTTCCACCTGATAGCTCAGGTGACCGCTCAGCACATGCAGCCACTTGCCGCCAGTGAAGTTGGATGAGCCGGTCAGCTGGCGCAGGTACCAGTGGCCCTTGCTCTCGCCTTCACACTCTTCCTCGGTAAAGGTTTCCGCATCCTGGGTGAAATGCCCGCAGAAAATGACCGTTGACGCCCAGATGTTCCGGATCAGGTTGGCGCCCACGTTACCAGCCAGCACAATCGGTGCAACCGGAAGGGTCAGCAGTGGGAAGAAGACGTAATCCTTGAAGGCCTGGCGGCCACCCTTGCGGACGAAGTCCTTCAGGAACG
>CAYUNQ010000080.1:0-10327 GCA_964446185.1 uncultured Marinobacter sp.
ACCAGGGTTGGAAGCGTGGCCTTGAACACCAGGGCAGAAGCGGTGGCCACAAAGTTCTGGTCAATCCAGCCTATGCGGCGCAGTCCTATACCGATAAAGACCATGGCAAAAACCGGCAGGGTGGTTTCAAGGGTGTGGGCGAAGGTTGCTAGCAGACCGCTCAAGGGACAGCGTACTCCTCTGGAACAAACAACGAAAAAGGCCTCCGCTGGGGAGGCCTTGAGTTGGCATTATAACCCGAACCTTACTCGAAGGTCCGCGGACGAATGGTGTCCGGTTTCAGGAACGGTTTTTCGCCAGTGTTGTCGTGGTCGGCCAGTACTTTGCCGTCGTGTTCACGAACCAGCCCGTACTGGGTATGTTTGTGGAAGGTGGCCTCGAACTTCTCGCGGGTTTCCTTCACATCGCCGGTGTAACGGGGGTCCTGAGGGCGCTCCTGGTTATCCATATAGAAGGCGATGTCCCAGGCTTCCTGGTCGGTCAGGGAGTTGGGCTGGCCCAGGGGCATGTTGTTCTTGATGAACCCGGCCGCCGTAAACACACGGCTGATACCTGCACCCCAGTTGTAGGAGCCATCACCCCATGGTGCCGGGAAGATGGTGTGACCATCTTGCTGAAGGCCTGAACCGTCTTCAGCGTGGCATACCGAGCAGTTTTCCTGATACAGCTTCTCGCCGTTGGCGTAGCTCAGTTTCTCAGGACGCTCAGGTGCCGGGAAGCCTCGGCCATAGATGGGCTGCTTGGGATACATTTCCACACCAGTGGCCAGCCACTGGTGATAGGCGGTCATGGCCAGCATGTTGTCGCTGCCGTACTCGGGCGGCTTGCCGTTCATGGAATAGGTAAAGCAACCGGCAATGCGCTCTTCCAGGTTGTTTACATGGCCGTTTTTGCCCCGGAAGTCCGGAAGCGTTACGGCGGCAGGCCATACCGGGCCGCTGAACGGCATCCGGCCTTCGCCCAGGTGGCAGCTGGAGCAGTTCATGTCGTTGAACACGTTCTCGCCCCGCAGCTGCTGGGTGTTGGTGAAGAGGTCATGGCCCTTGCGAATAACGCGCTTGAGCTCCGGATGAATGTCGGACTCTTCAAGATCCTGCATGCTGGGCGGAATATGCACCAGCTGGTTTTCTTTCGGAGCCGGGTAGTTCAGTTCCGTCAGGGTGTCGATGTATTGCTGGGTTCTGTCGTCGTTTGCCGCAAGGTTGCCGGAGTAAACAACAGCTCCGGACAGGGCGACGGTAAGCAGTTTGCGCATCATGATTTATATCCCCTTAGTTGCTGCCGGCGCTCTGGTTGGCAAGCCATACGGCTACCGCGTGAATGTCTTCATCGCTCATGCGTCGGGCGACGGAGCCCATCAGATCCTGGGGATCGTTCTTGCGGGTGCCTGCTTTCCAGGCTTTCAGCTGGGCTTCGATATAACCGGCATGCTGGCCGGCAATGCCCGGGAATACATCACCGGCACCGCGGTTGCCAGGGCCATGGCAGCTTTTGCAGGAAACAATGTACTGGGACCAGTCGCCGCGCTCGGCCAGCTGCTGTCCACGCTTCAGGGTGGCTTCGTCGGCGTTTTCGCCGCCCTGGCCTGAGGTTGGTTTCATCTGGCTGTAATAGGCGGCAACATCGGCAATTTTCTGGTCGTCCAGCATGCTCGAGAACGCCGTCATCGTGAAGCTTTCGCGGGAGCCATTCTTGATATCGTGAATCTGCTTGGCGAAGTAGGTGGCGTTGAGGCCGGCGAGTCGGGGCCAGGACTCGCCGCCAGCAATGTGCATGCCGCTGCCGTCAGCCTGGTGGCAGGCTACACACAGGTTGGCAACTTCCTTGCCTCGTTCAGCATCACCCTCTGTTGCAGCCAGCGCTAAGCCCGCATAGGTAGCCAGCCCGAATGCAGCCAGCGTAATCGGAATTTTTCTCACGGTCGGTAGCCTCTCTTTTCTTATATATGTGCACTTAGTGCCAAAAGTTATTTGGATATAGCTTGCACAAAGTGCGCAATTCTCGCTTGACGAAGGTCAACAATGCAAGCGGACTTATCCGAAAGGCTAATACGAGGATGCATGCGTCGGGAATTTCGTTTACTGTCACAGATGCAAACCGGAAGTCAGCAAACATCTTTATAACGAAAAGCAGGGACACCTATGGCGACCGTCAACCCTTCTCAGGAAGAGCTTAGGAAAGTTTTGCAAGAGACGCCAAAAGATCAGCCGGTAGTAATGCTGAATCTGCTTCGGTTTCGTGACCGGGCAGCCTACAAAGACGACACAGAAAACTGCTCGGGGCGGGATGCCTACAAGCGGTATATGGAAGAAGCGGCAGAATGTGTGCGCTCAGTCGGCGCAGAAGTGATCTGGTCCGGCCGTAGCGTCGGTTCACTGATTGCACCGCCGGATGAGTCCTGGGATCAGGTATTGCTGGTTCGTTACCCCTCCATCAACGCCTTCCTGGCGATGATCGAAAGCCCTGAGTACAAAGGTGTGGTGAAGCATCGTACCGCAGCGCTGGAAGATTCCAGGCTGGTGGCCAATGTCGAAGGCAATCCCTGATCAGCCCAGCCAGCCCGATTGCAGGATAACCATATAGGCGGCTGTGCCCACAGCAATCGAGAGCAGGGCATTGCGCCGCCACAGATGTACACCTACCACCAGTAGTCCGGGCAAAACAGCATCCAGCCCGGGGAGTGTGGCCTCCCAGTTGGCAGACCGAAGCAGGAAGACGATGGCCAGCAGGGCCATGACCGCCGCAGGCAAAAACTTGCCAATGTGTTTCAGCAGCGGATGCTCTGTGTGCCGCTCAAAGAACAGGAAGGGCACCACCCGGGTGGCAAAGGTGGCCAGCACTGAAACAGCGATAAATGCTGCCAGATAGTAGTTTTCAGCCATCGTGGGCCTCCGGTGCTTGCTGGCGGTTTTTCAGTTGACGGTACTGCAGCAACAAGATGCCGGTAACAATAGCAATAGCCAGAATGAGCTGATGTGCCGGCCCCACCATTACCATGGCTAACCCCGCCGCAAAGGCGCCGGCCCAGAGCGGAAAGGCGTCGCCAAGCGCTTTGATCTGTTCGATGGTCAGTACTATGAACAGGGCAACCAGCGCGAACTCAATACCGGTGCTGTCAAAGGCCACCAGTTCCCCAAGCAGGGCGCCAATGGTGCAGCCGGCAATCCAGTAGACCTGATTAAAGGCGGTAATACGGAAGTCCACTTCCTGTTCATGACGCCGGTCTGCCGAAAGCTTGCGGCTGGTGAGCAGAGAGTAGGTTTCGTCTGTCAGCCCGAAAATGAGGTAGCCCTTGCGCCAGCCGGCACCCTGAAAGCGCCCGAGCAGGGACAGCCCATAGAACAGGTGGCGGGCGTTGAGAACAAACATGGCCACGGCTACCTCAAGAAGGCCGGCACTGGCTGCCAGCAGGCTGACTGCCAGGATTTGCCCGGAGCCGGCATAGATCAGCAAGCCCATCAGCGGTGCAATCCACCAGGCGTAGTCCAGCTGCGTGGTGAATAACACGCCAAAGGCCATGCCCAAGGGGATATAGCCGAACAGAATTGGCAGAGTCAGGCGGAAGACGTTCTGGTTCATTAGCATCCAAACGTTATGAAGGCGGCGATGGATGATAGTCAAACAGCCTGCGGTTTTGAAGAGCGCAAAAGCCGAAACTGCCCAACAGGTTACGGGGGTTCTGCTTTGGCGCGGAACACCGTACCATAGCAGCCCGAACCGGAGGGCATATGACATACGACGCTGCATCCGTGGCGGAATCCGATCCGCGGCAGGATAAATTTGTGGTGGAGGCCAGCTTGTTGACGCAAGATCAGCTCGAAGGCCTGGCGGAAGAGTATTGCACCCGCTACCACGGCCTGAATGACACCGAGAACCCCTTTGCAGAAAGGGAAGGCGTGCTGGCGGCCATTCGCCGCGGCGATCTGGTGGTGTGGTTTGATCCGGTGGAAAATACTGCGGGGCTCGGGGCCCCAGCCCGATAAACGCCGGTGTTTTGTGTCGCGGGGCCCGATAAACGCAAGGCTACCTACCAGTAGGTGGGCTTAAACGTTACAATCACGGTGTTTTTCGTTTTCCTGACTGCGAGGTGAGTTTTGATCAGGGTACTGGTTGTTGATGACCACGAGCTGGTGCGCTCAGGAATCTCCCGCATGTTGGCTGATAATCCCGATATCGATGTGATTGGGCAGGCCTCTTCCGGCGAAGAGGCTCTCGACTTTGTTCGTGAGAACCGGCCGGACATTGTTCTGATGGATATCCGCATGCCCGGTATTGGCGGCCTTGAGGCCACCCGGCGCATCCTTCGCCAGGACGACTCCATACGCATTATCGTGGTGACCGCCTGCGCCGATGACCCTTATCCTTCCCGGGTTATGCAGAGTGGTGCCCAGGCATATATCACCAAGGGTTCCGACATTCAGGAAATGGTGCGTGCCATCCGAAAGGCCCATTCCGGCCAGCGCTACATCAGCCCCGAAATTGCCCAGAAAATGGCGCTCAAACAACTAGGCTCCGATAAAGACGAAGACGGCGAACTGGCGAAGTTTGACCGGCTCTCTGAGCGGGAAATGCAGATTGCCATGATGGTGGTGGACTGCCAGAAAGTGCAGGATATTTCAGACAAACTCTGCCTTAGCCCCAAAACCGTGAACAGCTACCGCTACCGGATTTTCGAAAAGCTGGAGATTTCCAGCGATGTAGAGCTGGCGCTGATGGCCGTACGGCTTGGATTGCTGGATGCCGACAAGGTCTGACCCCGGGCAGGAACACGGGAAGTTCGACAGTAAAGACTTCCTGAAACAACTGACTGAACGCCCCGGCGTGTATCGTATGTACGATGGCGCCGGAGCCATTCTGTACGTGGGTAAAGCCCGCAACCTGAAAAAGCGGGTGGGCAGCTACTTCCGCAAAACCGGCCTGGCCCCGAAAACCGAGGCACTGGTCGGCAAGATCGACAGCATCGAAGTCACTATCACCGGCAGCGAAACCGAAGCTCTGCTGCTGGAACAGAACCTGATCAAGTCCCTCAGGCCGCCCTATAACATCCTGTTGCGGGATGACAAATCCTATCCCTATATTTATCTGTCTGCCCACAGCGATTACCCCTCGCTGACCTTCCGCCGTGGCCGCACCAAGAAGGGCGGGGGCACCTGGTTCGGGCCGTTCCCAAGCTCAGGGGCGGTCAAGGAAAGCCTTAATGTATTACAGAAAGTTTTCCGTATAAGATCCTGTAATGAAAGCTTTTTCAGAAACAGGAATCGGCCCTGTCTGCAGTACCAGATCAACCGGTGTACCGCGCCTTGCGTGGAATACATCACACCGGAGGAGTACCAGCAGGATGTGCGGCGCGCCACCATGTTTCTGGAAGGCAAGAATCCGGCCGTTATCCACGATCTGATGAACGCCATGGAGCAGGCGTCTAAACATCTGGAGTTTGAAAAAGCGGCCTCCTACCGTGACCAGATCAACCACCTGCGCCATGTTCAGGAACAGCAATCGGTAGATGGCGAAGGGGGCGATGCCGATGTTGTCGCCATTGCCCAGGATGCCGGTGTGGTGTGCATAGTGGTCATCATCGTGCGCGGCGGCCGGGTGCTGGGTACCAAGGATTACTTCCCTCGGTTCTCCCTGGAACAATCCGAAGGCGAGCTGCTGTCTGCGTTCCTGGGCCAGTATTATTTTGGCGGAGATACCCGCCGGGAAATCCCGCGCGACATCCTGGTACCGGTGGCCGTGGAAGGCCAGGAGTTACTCGCACAAGCGCTCACTGAAGCGGCCAACCGGGAAACCCGGATACGGGGTAATGTTCGTGGTGAGCGCAAACGCTGGCTGGAGCTGGCGATGACGAATGCCCGGCAAACCCTGCTTACTCACCTCGCCAGTAAGGAAACCGTGTACCGGCGCTTGCTGGCCCTGCGGGATCTGCTGGAACTGGCCGAAACGCCGGCTCGTATGGAATGTTTCGACATCAGCCACAGCCACGGAGAAAATACCGTCGCATCCTGTGTGGTTTTCGACGAGAATGGCCCCCTGAAAAGTGATTACCGGCTATATAACATTGAAGGCGTGAAGGCAGGGGACGACTACGCTGCCATGCGCCAGGTGCTGACCCGCCGTTATCGAAGGCTGGTGAGCGGAGACGGCAAACGGCCGGATCTGGTGTTTATAGACGGTGGTAAAGGCCAGTTGAACATTGCCCGGGAAGTGTTTGAAGAACTTGGGATTTCAGACATCCCGCTGATTGGTGTGGCGAAGGGTGTTACCCGCCGGGCCGGCATGGAACAACTGATTGATGCCATGACAGACACCGTGTTCCGGGTGCCGGCAGACTCACCGGCATTGCACCTGATTCAGCATATCCGGGACGAGTCTCACCGGTTTGCCATTACCGGCCACCGGGCCCGCCGCGACAAAAAACGCCGGCAATCCACCCTGGAAGGCATCGAAGGGGTGGGGCCGAAGCGCCGCAGGGAACTGATCCGGTATTTTGGCGGCATACAGGAAATACGCAAAGCCAGTGTTGATGAGATGGCCAAGGTTCAGGGCATCAGCAAGTCACTGGCAGAATCCATATACGCAGCATTGCACGACGAATAGGAATCCCATGAATTTACCGAACCTGCTGACCATGTCCCGCATCGCGATGATCCCGGTGTTCGTGGTGATTTTCTACCTGCCGGTGCAGTGGAGTTATCTGGTCAGCGCCATCATCTTTGCCCTGGCTGGTGTGACCGACTGGCTGGACGGTTACCTGGCCCGCAAGCTGAACCAGAGTACGCCTTTTGGTGCTTTTCTGGACCCGGTTGCTGACAAGCTGATGGTGGCCGTGGCGCTGGCGGTGCTGATTGAAGCCTACGCCGCCGTATTGCTGACTATTCCGGCCACGGTGATTATCGGCCGGGAGATTGTGATTTCCGCTCTGCGGGAATGGATGGCGGAGGTGGGTAGCCGTGCCAGCGTGGCGGTGTCCTACATTGGCAAGATCAAGACCACCGCCCAGATGGCGGCCATTGTCGGTTTGCTGGCGTTTCCTCCCGGGCAGCTGCTGTCGTATGTGGCCATTGGCTTGCTGTATATCGCCGCCGGGCTCACCCTCTGGTCTATGTTCCTGTACCTGAAAGCGGCCTGGCCGGACCTGTTCCCTTCGAAATAACGGGCTCACGCGCCCTCCAGGCACTCCCGGGTCCATCGGGTTATGTCTGCCGAAAGCGCTGATGCTGCGAGTGAGAAAGCTGACATCAGATCGTCCAGTGTTGCACTGGCAGCCAGTGCCTCCTCGCGCTGATCCAATACGCACAGGCTTTTCCGGGAGCGGTTCTCCATCAGCTCGGTATGCAGGTGTAAGACCACCACGGTGCCGGCTGCCCGCGTCTCGGCGTGAAAGCCCGTAAGTTCAGTAATAAGTGTCAGCCTGGCCGTGGCCGGGCTGGTGTCGGTCATTACGCTGCTGAAGCTGCCGCTCTGGCGGAATTCCTGAATGAGATAATCCCGCAGCACCACCGGTATGCTGTCGCGCCAGCGGGCACCGGATACCGCCTTGAACTCGAACGGGGTGGGTTTGATCAGAACCCGGGTGCTGTCCAGGGGGTCAGACGCCAGCGGGGTGTCTACCCGGAGTGCCGCAGACCGGGGCGTATCGAACACTTCCCGTTCAGCAGGAGGCGCCAGTTCCATCAGCCTTGGCGCCTCGGGAATCGGAAAGACAGTACAGGCCGACATACCCAGAGCCGTCGCCAGCGTGAGATAACTTTTGCTTCGCTTAATCATTGTTGTACTCCTGGATCCGTCCGCCACCCCAGATGGTGCCTCTCGGGTCTTGCTCAAGCCTGCGGGTAAAAGAGTTCAGGTTTCGGAGGGTGCTGCGCAGCTCCCGTAAGGCCGGTGTCAGTTCCCCCAGGCCCTGAAGCCCGGCATCCAGTGCATTTTCGTTGTTGCCGGTCACACGGTTAAGCCGGTCCAGGGTGGGCTGAAGGGTCGAGATAGCCTTGTCCATAGACGCCAGCACCGGTGTAATCTGCTCGCCTAACACCACGCGCGCGTGATCAGAGGTGGCGGATACCTTTACGGCAGCTTCTTCGGCCCGTATCGCTGCCGCATCAAACTGCTCCATCAGGGCCAGCATGTCTTCCCGGCTGGCCAGCAGCGATTCGGTTGCCTGCCGGGTGTTGTCCAGAATGGTGGCCACGTTACCCAGGTTTTCCTCGTTCAACAGCTGGTTCATGCTGGTGAGCAGGCTCTCGGCTTTCAACAGCATGGCTTCGCCGTTGTTCAGCAGGTTCGAAAAGGCAGAGGGCTCGGCACTGATCAGTGGCGGGGCATCGCGGCTGCCGTCAAGCACCGGGCTATCCAGACTACCGCCGGTAAACTGCACGCTCATGCTGCCGGTAATGTTGGCCAGTACCAGCTCGGCACGGGTGTTCTCACGCACCGGAATATTGCTGCGCACCCGCACCAGAACGCGCACGTGGGCAGGGTTGTCCGGCGCCAGGGTTAGCTCCAGTACATCGCCCACCGGCACACCGCTGTACAGCACGGCGTTGCCCTTGGACAGGCCACCGACCGGGTGGTCGAAACCGATCTGGTAATAACTCCACTCCTGGTCTGCGGAGGATTTGCCCAGCCACAGGGCGAACAGCAAGGCGGCTGTGCCAGCCAGCAGTGTAAACAAACCGATAATCACGTGATGGGCTTTGGGCTCCATTAACCGGGCTCCTGTTCGGTCAGCCTGTGGTGTGCATCAATCGCGGCCCGTCCGCGGGGGCCGTGGAAGTAGTCCTGAATCCAGCCGTCTTCTGTGCGGGATACGTTATCCAGGGTATCTGCCACCAGCACCTTGCGCTGGGACAACACCGCCACCCGGTCGCAAGTGGTGTACAGGGTATCCAGATCATGGGTAACCAGGAATACCGTCAACCCCAGGGCATTGCGCAGCGTTACGATCAGTTCGTCAAAGGCGGCTGCGCCAATAGGGTCCAGCCCCGCTGTGGGTTCGTCCAGAAACAGGATTTCAGGGTCCAGGGCCAGCGCCCGGGCCAAGGCTGCCCGCTTCACCATGCCACCGGACAGCTCCGCCGGATACTTAAGGGCAGCCTCTGGCGGAAGGCCTGTCAGGGCCAGTTTCATGCGGGCCAGCTCTTCCGCTTCGGCCCGCTTCAGCCCGGAGTGTTCAATCAGTGGCAGGGCAATGTTCTGCTCAAGGTTCAGGGAAGTGAACAATGCACCACCCTGAAACAATACCCCAAACCGCTGCTCATACAGAGAGCGTTCGGGTGCTGACAGCTCTGTGAGGTCTTGGCCGAATACCGTGATGTGGCCGGCCGAAGGGGTGATCAGCCCCACAATACTGCGCAGCAGCACCGATTTGCCGGTACCGGAACCACCAACCACCCCGAGAATTTCACCGGGGTAGAGGTCCAGGTCGAGATCTTCATGTACCGAGTGGGTGCCAAAGCGGTTGCACAGGCCCCGTACCTGAATGATCGGTGTTCTGTCTGGCGGGTTATTCTGCGTGCCCATGGCCATGCTCTACCAACCCATTTCCATAAAGAATAGCGCGGCTACGGAATCCAGCAGGATGACCATAAAGATAGATTGCACCACGCTGGAGGTGGTGTGCTCGCCCACAGACTGAGCACTGCCGGCCACCTTGAAGCCTTCCAGGCAGCCAATCACCGCAATCAGGAAGGCGAACACCGGGGCTTTACCGATGCCCACCAGGAAATGCTTCAGGGCAATATCCCGCTCGACAATGGCCATAAACTGGCTGGGCGGAATATCCAGCGCCAACGTGCAGACAACCGCGCCACCGACCATGCCAGACATCATGCCCACAAAGGTGAGCACTGGCAGGCTGACCATCATGGCCAGTACCCTGGGGACTACAAGCAGCTCCACGGGGTTGAGGCCGAGGGTGCGGATGGCGTCCAGTTCTTCATTGACCTTCATGGCCCCGATCTGGGCGGTAAATGCACTGGCGGTCCGGCCGGCCAGCAGGATAGCGGCCAGCAGCACGCCGAACTCCCGCAGGAACGAGAAGGCCACAAGGTCTACGGTATAGATGGTGGCGCCGAAGTCTTCCAGCACCGTGGCGCCAAGAAAAGCGACCACTGCGCCCACCAGGAATGTAAGCAGGGCAACAATAGGGAGGGCATTGAGCCCGGTGTCATGTATCGCCGCAACAAAGGGGGTGAAGCGCCAACGCCTAGGGCGCGGCAGAATATAGAAAATGGTGGAGAGAGTCTGGCCGATAAAGCCCGACAGCAGCCACAGGAGCCGCGCTAACCTGGTGACTTTTTCGCCGGTGGTGGCGAGCAGGTTGAGAGCCGGG
>CAYUNQ010000081.1:0-9924 GCA_964446185.1 uncultured Marinobacter sp.
AGGCCGGGAACATCTGGGTCAGCGCGCCTGACGACAGCCACCTGCAGGCCCTGCGTGACCGCTTCGGCGTAAGCGTAACCACCGACAACCGCCACTGCGCCCAGCAGGCCGATATGGTGGTGCTGGCGGTCAAACCCCAGGTGATGGCAGACGTGTGCCGGGATATCGCCCCGGTGGTGCAGAATACCCGCCCGCTGTTGGTTTCCATTGCCGCCGGGCTTGCCTCCGACACCCTCGATGACTGGCTGGGTGGCGGGCTGCCGCTGGTTCGGGTTATGCCCAACACCCCGTCGCTGGTTGGCAAAGGTGCCGCCGGCCTGTTCGCCAATGCCGCAGTGACGCCCGAGCAGAAAACCAGGGTGCAATCGGTGTTCGAGAGTATCGGAACCGCTCTGTGGGTAGACGACGAAGAGCAACTGCACGGGGTAACGGCGCTCTCTGGCAGCGGCCCGGCCTATTTTTTCCTGATGCTTGAGGCACTGGAAACTGCCGCCAGCAACTCCGGCATTGCGCCGGAAACCGCCCGGAAGCTGGCGATACAGACCATGGCCGGCGCCGCTGAGATGGCTGCCCGCAGCGAGCACGACCCGGCCCAGCTCAAGCGCAACGTGATGTCACCCGGTGGCACCACCGAGCGGGCGATCAACACCTTCGAGCAAGGCGGCATGAGGGATCTGGTCCAACAAGCCTACAACGCTGCTTTCGAACGCTCGCAAGAGATGTCCAAAGAACTGGCAGCCAAACAGTAACCGATAACGGAGACACCGCTACATGCTGGCAGAAATTGTCATTACCATCCTGCTGATCGCGTCCACCTTTTACATGACCATCGTGTTGCTGCGTTTTCTGCTGCAGCTGGCGCGGGCGGATTTCTACAACCCCATCTCCCAGTTTGTGGTGAAGGCCACCAACCCGCCGCTGCGCCCCCTGCGCCGCTTCATTCCGGGTTGGGGCGGCATTGACGGCGCCGCGCTGGTACTTGTGGTAATCATCCAGGCGATTACCTTCTTCCTGATCCTGGTTGCCCTGAACGGTGGTATCCCCGCCATCAACCCCGTCACCCTGCTGGTATGGGCGGTGCTGAACGTGCTCAGCCTGATTGTGAAGATTTACTTCTGGTCAGTGATTGCGGTGGTGGTCGTCAGCTGGATTGCACCACAAAGCGGCCATCCGGCTATTCAGTTGGTCGCCCAGATTACCGAGCCGGTGATGCGCCCGGTGCGCAACATGATGCCCTCCATGGGCGGACTGGACCTTTCCCCGATCATCGTGTTCCTGATCCTGAATGTGGTCACGGTTGTTCTTAACCACATGAAAGTAGCCGCCGGCCTTGGCTCTCTCGGCCTCGGAATGTAAAAGAGTTCTCAGATATACATTTTTTTACATAAAAGCCAACAAGCAGGCTGCGCTTAAGCCGGAGAATCAACCCCCTGATTTTCCGGCTTTTTTATCTTGTCATTCTGCGCCTTCCGCCTTGATCTGCGACAGGTTTCGCCACACAATCGCAGCAAAGCGTTTATGATTAACGGCATTTAATCTGGGAACACCCGGAAGTCGCGCAGAAGGATAAACCGATGAATACGCAGGGAACTCTGTCGCAGCAGGTCGAGGCCTATCACAACTGGAAGAAGGAACTTATCCGGCAGATTGGCCGCTACCGGCTGTGGTTGCAGGACAACGACCTCTTCTCTGAAGACGTCAGCACCCGCATTCGCAACGGCCTGGAATTGCTCATTGAAGACGAGCTGACCATTGCCTTTGTGGGGGAATACTCCCGGGGCAAAACCGAACTGATCAACGCCCTGTTCTTCTCCGGCTATGGCCAGCGCATGCTGCCGTCGCAGGCGGGCCGCACCACCATGTGCCCGACCGAACTGTTCTACGACCGCAGCGCCAATCAGAACTACCTGCTTCTCCTGCCCATTGAAACCCGCACCGGCGACCTGTCGCTGCAGCAACTGCGCAAACAGCCCCAGCGTTGGGAAAGGCACGAACTGGACGACAACGACCCGGATGTAATGCGTGAAGCGCTGGCGGAGGTCGCCCGGGTGAAGAGTGTAACGCCCCAGCAGGCCCGGCAACTCGGGTTCGACGAAGACATGCTGGAGCAAGACCGCAGCAACCCCGGCAACGTACTGGTACCGGCCTGGCGCAATGCCCAGATCAGCATTCGTCACCCGTTGTTCGAGCGTGGCCTGCGCATTCTTGATACACCGGGCCTGAATGCCCTGGGTTCCGAACCGGAACTGACCATCAGCATGCTGCCCCGGGCCCACGCCGTCATCTTTGTGCTCAGCGCAGATACTGGCGTAACCGCCAGCGACATGACCATTTGGAACGAGCACATCGACACCGAGTACGCCGACCACCGGGCCGGACGCTTTGCCGTGCTGAACAAGATCGACGTGCTCTGGGACGACCTGCAAGGCGAAAAGCACACCAACGATTCCATTGAGCAGGTGCGCAGCTACACCGCAGACCATCTGGGCATCCGCCAGCAGGACGTGATTCCGTTGTCGGCCAAACAGGGGCTGCTGGCTCGTGTACGCAAAGACAATGCCCTGTTCGCACGCTCCAATATCGACCAGCTTGAACAGCTGATTGTCCGCCGCATCCTGATGCACAAAGAGGAGCTGATCACCCAGAACCTGATCAGCGACCTTCTGGGCATGCTGCAGAACAGCCTGGCCGCCATGCAGTCCCGGCTGGTAGCCCTGGAAGAAGAGCGAACAGCCTGCGCTGGCGCTACCGTCGACAAAGCCGCCATCGTGCGACTTGCCGAGCGGGCCCAGAAAGATTACGACTTCTACTACAAAAAGCTGATTACCCTGCGCTCGTCCCGGCGACTGATGGATTCCCAGGGCCAGATGCTGCGCAAGCTGGCAAGCGAGGAACGCTTTGACGCCCATGCTGACAAGGTGCGCCTGCAGATGTCGAAGAGCTGGACCACCGCCGGCATGAACGCTGCCATGGACCACTTCTTCGAACTGCTGGAAGCGGACCTGACCAACCTGCTCAGCGAAGGCCGCCTGGCCGAGAAAATGGTCAGTGCCATCTACCGCCGCTACAACGAAGATACCCGGGCCCGCCACCTGGAACCGATTCCCCTGCGGGCCGGCCGCCATGTGATCGCGGTGCGGGAGCTGCGCAAGAAAGCCAGGCGCTTCCGGATCAGCCCCAAGAACCTGCTGACCGAGCAGTCCCTGCTGGTTCGCCGATTCTTCAACGTGATGGTGGGCGAGGCCCGGACCCTACATGCACGGGTGCGCGCTGATGTGGAGCGCTGGCCCCACGAAGCCCTGCTGCCGATCATGCAGTACTCCATGGAGCAGAAGCAGCTTCTGGAGCACCAGATCCGCCGCTTGCGTGACATGGTGCGTACCGACAAGGACACCCGTGGCGAGCGTGAACGGCTGGATAACACCATTGCCGACCTGCGCAAGCAACTGGAGCTGGCCGATGCCATGATGCGGCAAATCCGCAAGCCGGCACCCACCATGCTGCAGCAAAAGGTCGTCAACATTTCCGGCGCCGTCTGACACACCGGAGCCCGGGCCACACCAACCCGGGCTCCGGATACTGCCCGCCGGCTCCACGCCGGTTGCAGCAACCACCCCCCGCCTTTAAACTGCAGTGCTGGCGCGATTTTTCTGCGCAATCCATGGCCTCTGGCCAGAACCTTGTGGACCGGATCAGGAACTCAACACACCCATGCCCGATTCCCTGCCCTCGGATTCCGTTGGCCTTGTCAGCCCGCAGACCATCCATTTCGACGCTCCTATTGCCCTGGCATGCGGCCAGTCGCTTGAGAGCTACGACCTGGTGGTCGAAACCTACGGCACGCTGAATGCGGAAGCCAGTAATGCGGTACTCATCTGCCATGCCCTGAGCGGCCACCACCACGCTGCCGGCTACCACGCAGCAGACGAGCGCAAGCCCGGCTGGTGGGACAGCTGTATTGGCCCGGGCAAACCGATAGATACCAACCGGTTCTTTGTGGTCAGCCTGAACAACCTTGGGGGCTGTCACGGCAGCACCGGGCCCAACTCGGTTAACCCGACCACCGGCAAACTCTACGGCCCGGACTTTCCGGTGATTACCGTAGCAGACTGGGTAAAAAGCCAGGCCCGCCTGGCTGACCACCTGGGCATTCAGCAATGGGCCGCGGTGGTGGGAGGCTCCCTCGGCGGCATGCAGGCGCTACAGTGGAGCCTGGATTACCCGGAGCGGGTGCGACATGCGGTAGTCATTGCGTCTACTCCGAGACTCAGCGCCCAGAACATCGCCTTCAACGAAGTGGCCCGGCAGGCAATCACCTCTGACCGGGAGTTCTACGAAGGCCGCTACTACGAACACGATACCCTGCCCCGGCGCGGGCTGATGCTGGCCCGTATGGTCGGCCACATCACCTATTTGTCTGACGCGTCCATGGGCGAGAAATTTGGCCGGGAGTTACGGGAAGAGGCTTACAAATTCGGCTTCGATGCCGAGTTCCAGGTGGAAAGCTACCTGCGCTATCAGGGCGAACGCTTCTCGGAAAGCTTCGATGCCAACACCTACCTGTTGATGACCCGGGCGCTGGATTACTTCGACCCGGCCTACGAACACGGCGGCGACCTGGCCAAGGCCCTGGCCCCGGCACAATGTGAGTATCTGGTGCTGTCGTTCAGCACTGACTGGCGGTTCTCACCGGAACGTTCGGAAGAGATGGTGAATGCCATGATTTCTGCCCGCAAGAAAGTCAGCTACGCGGAAATCGATGCACCCTGGGGCCATGACGCTTTCCTGATCCCTACCCCGAGGTACACCGATATTTTCACCGCCTACATGGACCGGGTTGCGAGGGAGGTTGGCGCATGAGAGCAGACCTTGAAATCATCCAGCAATGGGTAGAACCCGGCCACCACGTGCTGGACCTCGGCTGCGGCGACGGCACCCTGCTCGATTTCCTGCAGCGGGAACGGGGCGCCAGCGGCTTTGGCCTGGAAATCAATCCGGACCACATCACCACCTGCATGGGCAGGGGCGTGAGTGTGATCGAGCAGAACCTGGACACCCAGGGCCTGGATAACTTTGATGACGGCATGTTCGATGTGGTGCTGATGACCCAGGCCCTGCAAGCGGTTCGCCGGCCGGACAAAGTGATTGAAGAAATGCTTCGGGTAGGCCGGGAAGGCATTGTCACCTTCCCTAACTTCGCCCATTGGCGCCTGCGCTGGGGCCTGGCCCTGAGCGGTCGCATGCCCGAATCCAACGCGCTGCCGTATAAGTGGTATAACACGCCCAACATCCGACTGTGTACCTTTAAGGATTTCGAGGCCTTGTGCCGCCAGAAAGGTATTCGCATCAAGAGCCGGCGGGTGGTCGACGGCCAGCACCAGAACAGCTGGCTGGCCAGGCTGTGGCCGAACCTGCTGGGAGAAATTGCCATCTACCGCATCACACGGGAGAACCCATGATGATCACTCGTACCCTATCGAAACTGATGTTCCTGGCTGTCGCCGTGCTGCTTGCCGCTCAGGTGCAGGCGGGCGAAAAAGACTTTGGTCAGTACCAGGTACACTGGAGCGTATTCCCGAGCACCTTCCTCGACCCGGAAGTGGCCAAGGCCAATAACTTGCAACGTAGTAAGGGCATTGGCATCGTCAACATTTCCATCATGACCGAGAACGAACATGGCCAGCCCGGCCCGGTGGGCGGTCAGGTTGAAGGCCAGGTAGCTAACGACATCCAGCAGGTAAACTTCCTGGCCTTCCGGCGCATTCAGGAAGGCAATGCGGTGTACTTCATCGCCCAGTACCAGTACCGGTCCGGCGACCTGATGACCTTCAACATTACCGCCCGCCCCACCGGCCACCAGCAGGACCTACCGGTGCGTTTTTCCCACACGCTGTTTAACGACTGAACCCATGCCACAGAAACTCGTCATCGCCAGTAACAACAAGGGCAAGATTGCCGAACTGACTGACCTGCTTGGCCCGCTGGGGCTGGAGCCCGTGGCCCAAGGGGAACTGGGCGTGGGCGAAGCCGAAGAACCCGCAGTCACCTTTGTGGAGAACGCCATTCTCAAGGCCCGCCATGCCGCCCGGGAAACCGGCTTGCCGGCACTGGCAGATGACAGCGGGCTGGCGGTGGATGCCCTTGGTGGCCAGCCTGGTGTGCGCTCCTCCCGCTATGCCGGCGCCAATGCCACCGATGCCGACAACGTGCAGGCCCTGCTGGCCGCCCTGAAAGCCCTGCCTGAGGCAGAACGCAGCGCCCAGTTCCACTGTGTGCTGGTATACCTGCGCCACGCCGACGATCCCACACCGGTGATCTGCCACGGCCGCTGGCCCGGCAGAATCCTGGCCGAGGCCCGCGGTGAAGGCGGCTTTGGCTACGATCCGGTGTTCTACGCGCCCGAATTCGACTGCAGCGCCGCCGAGCTGACCCGGGAGCAGAAAGGCAGCGTCAGCCACCGTGGCCGCGCCCTGGCCAGCCTGCTGGAACAATTAAAGGCGGAGGCCTGACGGCATGACCGCCACCTCCCCCGTGGCGGTCTGCCCGCCCCTGAGCCTGTACATCCACGTACCCTGGTGCGTGCGCAAGTGCCCCTACTGCGATTTCAACTCCCATGCCATCCGGGGTGATATTCCCGAGGCCGCTTACCTGCAGGCCATCCTTGATGACCTGGAGCCCGACCTTGCCTACCTGCGCGGCCGCCCCATCGAAAGCGTGTTTATTGGCGGTGGCACCCCGTCACTGATGACCGGAGCCTTCTACCAGCGGCTGTTCAGCGCCTTACGCCAGCGCATGGACTTCAGTGACGACGCCGAGATCACTCTGGAAGCGAACCCTGGCACCCTGGAAGCCGGCCGCTTTGAAAGCTTTCGGGAAGCCGGCATTAATCGCCTGTCCATCGGGGTTCAGAGTTTTAACCCGGAGCACCTGAAAACGCTGGGCCGTATCCATAATGCCCAGGCCGCCCACGAGGCCATCGAGGCAGCCCGAGCCGCCGGTTTCGATAATTTCAATATCGACCTGATGCACGGCCTGCCGGGCCAGAGCCCGGAACAGGCGATAGGCGACTTGCGAGAGGCCCTGAGCCACAACCCTGCGCACTTATCCTGGTACCAGCTGACCATCGAGCCCAATACCGAGTTCTTCTCCCGGCCGCCACCGCTGCCGGATGATGACCGGCTTTGGGCCATCTACCAGCAGGGCTCGGAGTTTCTGCATGCTGCCGGCTTCACCGACTATGAAGTGTCGGCCTGGTCCCGGCCCGGCCGCGAAAGCCGCCACAACCTGAATTACTGGCTGTTCGGCGATTACCTGGCCCTGGGCGCAGGCGCCCACGGCAAGGTCAGCCTCGAAGACGGACGCATCATTCGTTACTGGAAAACCCGGCAGCCGGACGCCTACCTGAACCGTATCGGCAGCCGTACTTCAGGCACCGAGGCTATCGAGCCGGAAGACCGGGCACTGGAGTTCATGATGAATGCCCTACGCCTCAAACAGGGCGCCGACGAGCAGCTGTTCACTGAACGAACGGGTTTACCCCTGAGCACAGTTGCGGTACAACTTGAATCATTACGAAAGAAGGGTTTGTTGACCCCGCACCGTATTCAGGCAACGGAGCAGGGGCAGAGGTATCTGAACAGCCTGCTGGAGCAATTTCTCTGATGATGACAGTACAACGCCCACCATTCCTGCCCGCACGGCCCATGCGCCTGGCGATGAAGGCTTCTGTGGTGGTGGCCATTGGCCTGTTTCTGGTCATCGTAGCCATTAACCAGCCGCTGAAAACCAGTGTAGCACCTCAGGGTATTTTCAGCTTCCAGCTGGCAGCCACTGCAGAGCGCAGTCAGGCCATGCTGCTGAGCTGGGGACAGGACAACCTTGCCTTAGCGCAACTGTCGCTCTGGGTCGGGCTGCTGTTTACTGTCACCTGGCTGGCTGCCCTGCTGCAACTCACCCGACACTTCACCCGGGACCGGCCGGGTATCCGGGAGCGCAAGGTAGCGCGCTGGGTGCGGGTACTGTTTGTAATTGCCGGGCTGTGTGATGTGGCAGAGAACTCGGTGTTGCTGAATAACCTGGCAACGCCGACCGATGCCATGAGCAGCTCCGCTGCGATCCTGGCGCTGGTAAAGACTACCGGAGTGATGCTGGGTATTGCAGGATTGGTGGTGATCCGGGCGGCGCGCCGGCACCCCCTCAGCCAGCCTGGCTAAGCAGCGTGGCTGAGGAAGCCCGGGGGCAGCAGATCAGTTGGTGCGATAGAACAGCAAGTCCCACACGCCGTGGCCGAGCTTCTCGCCACGCTTCTCGAACTTGGTGATCGGGCGGTCATCCGGGCGCGGAGAATAGCCACCCTGCTCCTGGGTATTGGCAAAGCCTTCGGCGTCGTTCATCACCTCCAGCATGTGCTCGGCGTAGTTCTCCCAGTCTGTGGCCAGATGCAGAATGCCGCCAACCCGCAACTTGTGGCGGATGCGCTGAACAAACTCATGCTGGATCAACCGGCGTTTGTTGTGCTTTTTCTTGTGCCAGGGATCCGGAAAGAACACCATCACCCGGTCCAGCGAGGCATCCGGCAGGCACAGGTCGATCACGTCGTTGGCGTCGATATTGTAAACCCGCACGTTTTCCAGGCCGCGGTCTTCAACCTCTTTAAGCAGTGCTCCCACCCCCGGCAGATGCACTTCCACACCGATAAAATCCTGCTCCGGGGCGGCCTCGGCCATATCGGCCAGTGACTTGCCCATGCCAAAGCCGATTTCCAGGTTCAGCATGCTGTCGCGGCCAAACACTTCCCTCGGATCGATCACGCCGTTATCACGGGCCAGCCCGAATTTCGGCCAGCTGCGCTCATAGGCCTTCTTCTGCCCTTCGGTCATCCGGCCCTGACGCAGAACAAAACTGCGCACACCACGGCGTGTGGTGACGGGGTTTTCTCCGGAGGAGTCCTGCGGGTCTTTCTGGTCAGTCATCTGTTATCCTCACGCGCCTTCGCGGATGTGTTGTCAGCAAATTGCCGACAGTTTACCAGACTCCGCGTAACCAGACCTGCTCCGGGGCAGGTGAAACTCAGCCTGAAACCATAGAGCCCTGACTCTGCTGGCGATCCAGCTGCCGGTAACCCAGCGCTTCCATCAGGTGATTTCGGGTAATGGCCGGTGCACCGTCGAGGTCCGCCAGGGTTCTGGCCACCCGAAGGATCCGGTGCAGGGCCCGGGCTGACAGTCCCAGCCGCTCCATGGCTCCGGCCAGCAGTTTTTCACTGCCGGCATCCAGCCGGCAGACCTGGTGCAGAAGGCTCCCGGCCAGGGCGGCATTCAGGCTTCCACGCTCCGTTTGCGCCGCCCGGGCCTTCAGCACGCGCTCCCGAACGCTGGCACTGCTTTCTCCTGCTTCACCGGAACCCAGTAGAACGTTGCCGGTCTGCACCGGCACCTCCACATGCAGGTCAAAGCGGTCCAGCAGCGGGCCGGAGATCTTCGAGCGGTATCGCATCACCTGCGCCGGCCCGCACTGGCATTCAATGGTGGGATGGCCGCTGTAGCCGCAGGGGCACGGATTCATGGCAGCAACCACCTGGAACCGGGCAGGAAAGGTTACCTGGCGGGCAGCCCGGCTGATGGCAATCTCGCCACTCTCCATCGGTTCCCTCAGCACCTCCAGTACCCGCCGCTGGAATTCCGGCAGTTCGTCCAGAAATAGTACGCCCCGGTGCGCCAGGGAGATTTCTCCGGGGCGCGGGCTGCTGCCTCCGCCCACCAGGGCCACCGCCGAGGCAGTATGGTGCGGCGCCCGGAACGGTGGCTGGCGCCAGCCACCCGGCTTCACCGGCAAGCCCGCAACGGAATGCACGCTGGCAACTTCCATGGCCGCGGCATCATCGAGCGCGGGCAGAATGCCGGGAAGCCGGCTGGCCAGCATGCT
>CAYUNQ010000081.1:9934-10196 GCA_964446185.1 uncultured Marinobacter sp.
CGGCGGGCCGAAGAACAGAAGGTTATGGCCACCGGCTGCGGCCACTTCCAGCGCTCTCCTGGGTACCTGCTGGCCCCGGACATCCGCCAGGTCGGCGCCGGTATACGGCCCCTGCGGCTCAGGATCTTCTGCCCGGGGCACCGGTACCAGCCGCGCCCGGCCCGACAAATGCTCGCACACCGTCAACAGGTGACTGGCCGCCAGCACATCGCCGTTACTGGCCAACGCGGCTTCATCGGCATTGCCCTGGGGCAGGAGCAGT